>NZ_JBDPGY010000003.1:221423-222485 GCF_039841815.1 Ruminococcus sp. 1001136sp1
GTTACCACCACCGGAACCTATGAACTGACACGTGCAGGCGATGGTATGAAACTGGAAAATCTGGAACTGACAGACGGTGTCTTTAAGTTTGAACAGGAAACACCTGGTGAAAACCTTAAAGTTACCTTCAGCGGTTATAAGATCCGGGAAGACCAAAATGCAGATAACCTGTATGTGCTTCTGGATACTACAGCTGAAACAACAGCAAGTATCCGTGAGCCAGTTCCGACGGATCAGATTTTGTCCCAGCTGATAGAAATAATTAACGGAGATTATGAGGATTCCATTGAAAATTATCTGCCAATAGAAAATATGGAAGAAAAGGTAGAAAACTCCACGGTTTCTGTTATTAACGAAGCATTGGGACAAAATGAATTCCTAAAAGAATACCAGAACCTGATCTCCATTACGGCAAAGATTCAGGACAAAGGAGAACCTCTGGCGAATGCTTACACATATACCCTGGCCATTGAAGCAGTAGTTACAACCTCGACTGGGAATACCTATACAGAAACCGGAACCTATCAGGCTGTAATAAGAAAGCTTACACCGGAGCTAGGAACGAAACCTGAAACGAACATTCTGGAATATCAGAAACCGTTATCTGACTGCGTCCTGAAAGGCGGAAAAGTAACATGGAATGGGCTGGAAGTAACAGGGGAATTCAGCTGGAAGACTCCGGAAGTAAAACCATCTGGAGAAAATAACGGAACCGATAATGCAAATTATACGGTTGTATTTACGCCTTCTGAAACCAACATTTATCTTCCTGTAGAATTTGACCTTCCAGTAAGAACGCAGATTGGTGTCCGCGTAAGCTGTAAAGCCGACAGCCGTGATTACGAAAAAGGTAATGTTACCACCACCGGAACCTATGAACTGACACGTGCCGGTGACGGTATGAAACTGGAAAATCTGGAACTGACAGACGGTGTCTTTAAGTTTGAACAGGAAACACCTGGTGAAAACCTAAAAGTTACCTTCAGCGGTTATAAGATCCGGGAAGACCAAAATGCAGATAACCTGTATGTGCTTCTGGATACTACAGCTGAAACAACAGCC
>NZ_JBDPGY010000003.1:222583-231398 GCF_039841815.1 Ruminococcus sp. 1001136sp1
CAGCGGTTATAAGATCCGGGAAGACCAAAATGCAGATAACCTGTATGTGCTTCTGGATACTACAGCTGAAACAACAGCCTCTATCTACTGGATCACGCCAGTGATCGAAACTGTGCCAACCGTAGCACAGGAATTTGAAATCGGTACCAGATTAAAGGATATCCAAAATTCACCAGAAAAGGATCCGGTCTTAACCGATGGAAAAGCTACATACAATCAGAAAGAAATTCCAGGAACCTGGCAATGGCAAAATCCTGAGACAGTACTTGACCAGGTGGGTGAAATCCGATACACAATGCTGTTTATTCCAGAAAATACAGCTGGATTTAAAACAATCCAGGCAGAAGTAACCGTATCCACAATAAAAGCAGTGGTGACGCCTCCTGAGATCCCGGAAATGGTCTATAATGGGCAGGAACAGGCTCCGGTTATTCCAGAAACGGAATTCTATAAAACAGTTCAAAATGAAAAGCATTTAGATGCTGGAGAGTACAATGTAACGATGGAACTTAAGAATCCTGCACTGTACAGATGGCCGGAAAGTGAAGAAAAAATTACGATCCTGCCCTATAAGATTCAAAAAGCCAAAGCAGACATTACAGGAACTCCGGACCCGGAAAAACTGACCCTAATTTATGGGCAGATGCTTTCAGATGGATTGACGTCAGAAACAGAACCGGACAGAGCGAAAAAGAAAACTCTGATTGCAAAAGATATGATATCCGGAATCAAGGTGAAGGTCGCAGAGATGGAAACAGCCGGAGAATGGCAGTGGAAGCTTGAAGAATCCGAGAAAAAGCAGCTGGCAGTTACTGAAAACGCTTATAAGCTTCAAGCAGTTTTTCAACCTGCTGATGAAAGCGTGGCAAAAAATGTAGAACCGATTGAAGAGATATTTACCGTAAAAGTAAAGAAGGCGGTACCTGCATTGACGTGTAAAGATTTCAGCGGAAAACTATTTAATTCAATAGATAATGAAGGAAATGTGGTTGGAAGTTATCTTTCAAATGCAGAGATTAATGGCTGGGTTGAAGCGAAAAATCCAATTACTGGCGAAACTATTGTGGGAACCTGGAAGGCAACACCTGTTGAGGACAAAGTCATCACTAAAGAGGGTGGAGGATTTGCATATAAGCTTACCTTTACTCCGGAAGATACAGTAAACTATTCAGAAGCTGTTGTTGAAAACTTGATGATTTATATTCATGTCGACTATAAGCCTGTAGTTCCAACGGACGCCCCTGCTCCAACAGAAACTCCAGCTCCGACAGAAGCACCTGCTCCAACAGAAGCACCTGCTCCGACAGAAGCACCTGCTCCAACAGAAGCACCTGCTCCGACAGACGCACCAGCTCCGACAGAAGCATCAGCTCCAACGGAATCCCTAGCTCCAACGGACGCACCAGCTCCGACAGAAGCACCAGCTCCGACGGAATCCCCAGCTCCAACAGAAGCTCCAGCTCCAACGGACGCACCAGCTCCGACAGACGCACCTGCTCCGACGGAAGCTCTGGCGCCAACGGACGCCCCGGCGCCAACAGAACCTTTGGCTCCGAAAGAATAAATTAGCCACAAAAAACTGACTGATCAATTGAATTTGACAAAAAAGATGCTATGAAACACAAACTAAAAATTTTTTCAAAACTTCCATTAATTGCTTTGTGCCTTATGTCTGCAATCGGAGCATATACTCCGGTTCTTGCAGACAGTGAATCCCAGGTAACTGTGTGTATTCTGGATTCAGGCTGCAACATGGAAGACATTACAGGGTGGAATTATCTGGAAGGCAGCGATAACCTTTCTGACAACAGCGGACATGGAACAGGCGTCTGTGAAATCCTGCTGGAAAAGGCACCGGATGCAAATCTGGTTATGCTAAAGTGTTTTGATGGGGAATCTGAAAATCAGACAGACGATAATACCATCATCCAGGCCATCTATGACAGCGTAGATAAATACCATGCAGATATCCTTAATATGAGTTGGACACTGAATAGAGATTCGAACCTCCTCCATGAAGCAATTCAGTATGCCAGCGAAAACGGAGTCCTGATACTGGCTGCAGTCGGAAACCTGAGCTTCCAGACACCTTCTGGAAGCCAGGTATATCCGGCTGCCTGGGAAGAAGTAATCGGCGTGGCAGGAGCTGATCTTGATGAAAACGGGAATCCCATAAGTTCGCTGTGGTATCTTGGCGGTGAAGCAGTATATGTAAGCGCAAACGGAAGCTATGAAGATCAGAAAGGATCCTCCTATGCGGTCCCCAGAGTAAGTGCAGCTGTAGCAGGGTACCTGCTGGAGAATCCAGGTGTAACGCAGGAAAAAGTACTGGACTATCTGAAAAATAAAGCTGTTGATGCCGGAGACAAGGGATATGACCTTCAGTTTGGGTGGGGGTATATCGAATGAAAATTGATAAGTAGTTAGAATAATGCGGAATGTAGATACAAAACAAAAGAATGCAGCTCATGTGTTGCATTCTTTTTGTTTTATAAAGCCTGCAAAAAAGAGCGATCATTTTTCATAGGTCTTTTTTCATAAATATAATGTGGGAATTTTGTACAAATTATCCAAATAATAGTTGCGAAAAACTTTAAAGCAATATATAATTGATTATAATCAAAAGTATATGCAAAATTATAATTACAAGGATGGATTGATGTAAAAATGCCAAAAGGATTACAACATAAAGGAATCGTCAGAAGAAACAAAATGATCTATGCAGCAGTAAAATTATTTCTGGAAAATGGATACGAGAAGACCACAACAGCCTCTATTGCAAAAGCTGCCGGGATGTCCCCCTCTTCCTTTTTTGCAGCATTTGATAATAAAGAAGCTTTGCTGCTTACCCTGGTCAAAACAATGTTTGGAAGCCAGTTTGATAAGGCGGAGAAATTATTAGGGGAAACCCCGGATCCGTTGCTTGTCTATGGAGTAGAAGTTTCGATACAGATGTACATAGCCGAATTGTCAGAACCGTTGAGGGAATTATATGTGGTAGGATATTCTCTTCCTACTACCTCAGAATATATTTATATGAGCACGGCGCAGAAGATTCAGCATATTTTTTCACAATATATAAAAGAAGCAGAATTGAAAGATTTTTATGAAATGGACATTGCCTCTGCCGGAATCACCAGAGGATTTATGGCAAAAAAATGCGACCTCTATTTTACCATGGAAAACAAATTAAGAAGATTACTGAAATGCTGCTTTACCTTATATAAAGTACCGGAAGCCAAACAAGAGGAAGTAATCGGTCAGATCTTAAAAATGGATCTGAAACCAATTGCAGAGAAAATCATAGAAGACACAGTAAGAAAAGCAGAAGAAGGATTTGAAGCAGTTTTGGCAGAAAAGTAAATATTTTGAAAATTATATAAGTATAAAAGGACTGACAAAAACCTGTCAGAAGTAGCAGCGACCTGCACAGAAGATGGATTAACGGAAGGAAGATACTGTGAAATCTGCGGTGCAGTATTTGCAGCACAGAAAGCAGTGAAGGCAACAGGCCATAAAGAAGCAATAGACAAAGAAATAAATGCCACGTATTTTACTCTTTAAGGATCCTGAACCTGAGAAAATTAATGGATTTAAAGACATTACAGAAGCTGTAAACTTTTTAGATATAATTATCCAGTGTGACGGACAATCAATAAATAATAAAGAGCATTTCTGCTTCACTCATAGAACAATTGAACCACATGAGGAGCGAAGTATTGAATATAGTGATGGAAGAACCGAAATGGGATGCTTTAAGTGCGAGGCATGCGCCTGGAGAAGAACTATTCGGTATATAAATGAACCATCGTGGTATGCAGATTAAAGATATCCGGGGCACAAATTGTCATGTTGTTCATATCTGTAAGGAAATTTACAGAAATTAAGGGGCTGGAAACAGTCCCTTTTCAAATACTTTTGGAAAGTTACAGGGAAAACATATGGATAAAGTTTTGAAAAACTGTGCGTCGCATTCTCGTTACTTCAGTGATGAGCTAGGCGCACTATTTTTTGAAAATAAGTAGAACAAATGTTTGTAAATTCTATTTGCATATGGTACAATTCATTAGGAAAGTATCAGATTCAGAGCAAACAAAAAGAGCAATTCTGAGAAAAACTGGAACTGCTCTGAATGTGATTCTTTCCAATTGAATTGTCTGGTAATCTATATAGATGAAAAATGGAGTTTGCCTTAATCAAAATGTAATCTAAAAAATGAGATTCCATTGAAAAGCAAAATAATTGGCAGGAGGATATCTTATGTTTCGCGAGATGAGAAGATTTAAGCAACAGGTTTCACAAGATGAATGTAAAAAAATATTAAAAGATGAAAAAAGAGCTGCTTTTTCTGTAATTGGTGATGAAGGGTATCCCTATACCATTCCAATTAATTTTTACTATGAAGAGGCTGATCATACGATTTATTTTCATGGAGCCAGAGAAGGACACAAGATGGATGCAATCCAGAAATGTAATAAAGTGTGTCTGACAACCTGGAACCAGGGTTTCAAAAAAGAAGGGCACTGGGAGTGGAATGCCACAAGTGTTGTTGTGTTTGGAAAAGCAGAACTTATCACAGATACCAAGATTATAGAAGACCGTCTTCGAAAACTGGCAGAAAAATATTACCCTACAGTAGAAGAAGTAGAAAAAGAAATGAATGGTTCTGCAAGAAGTCGTGTCCAGCTATTTGCAATCAGAATTGAGCATATGACAGGGAAGCTTGTAAATGAGAAATAATATGTAAGAGAGTTTGCTGACATAAAAAAGAAGGGAACACATTTATGATTATTCAGACCGGTATGCGGACGGATATCCCGGCGTTTTATTCGGAATGGCTGTGTAACCGGATAAAAGAGGGCTACGTGATGGTTCGGAATCCATATCAGCCGCAGCAGGTAACAAGATATACCTTTTCGCCTTCTGTGGTAGATCTGATTGCGTTCTGCTCGAAAAATCCGGCGCCTATGCTTTCACACATGGATTTACTGAAAACATATGGAATGTACTGGTTCGTTACCATTACCCCTTATGGAAAAGAAATAGAGCCTCTGGTTCCAGATGTAGAAGCGGTAATAGATACATTTCGGCAACTGGCTGAGATTACAGGACCGGATTCCATGGGATGGCGTTATGACCCTATATTCCTGAATGAGACTTATACGCCAGAGGTCCATATCCAAAAGTTTACACAGATCGCACAGGCCCTTGAGGGCTATACCCATACCTGCGTGATCAGTTTCATCGACCTGTACCAGAAAGTGAGAAGAAATTTTCCGGAAGCCCAAGCTGTACCAAAAGAAAAACGTCTGTCACTTGGGAAAACCATGATACAGATAGCCGCGGCACATGGAATGAAAGTATATCCCTGTGGAGAAGGAACAGAATTAGCCTGTTATGGGGCAGATTGCAATGGCTGTATGACACAGGAAACATACGAAAAAGCCCTCCATACCACGCTGGATATACCGAAAAAGCAGCCACTACGGAAAGAATGTGCCTGTTTTATGGGAAATGATATTGGAGCATATAATACCTGTCTTCATGGATGTAAATATTGTTATGCTAATTACGATACCAAAACGGTTCGTCAGAATTATGCTTTGCATGATCCGAAATCCCCGTTTTTGATTGGAAATTTAAAAGCGGATGATAAAATACATCAGGCGGATCAGAAAAGCTGGATCGACGGACAACTGGTTCTGAAATTTGATTGATAGAAGGAAAAGCTATATGGAAAAGCTTTTGAAAGAACACTGAGCATAAGGAGAGTCTGAAAATGGCAAAATTATATTTCCGCTACGGAGCAATGGGAAGCTCGAAATCAGCAAACATACTAATGGTCCGTTATAACTACGAAGAGCGCGGTCAGTATGCCGTTTTGTTAAAACCAAGAACAGACAGCCGGGATGGAGAACGCAAGATCCAGTCTCGTATGGGATTATCTGCTTCAGCAGAATACGTGGATGAATTTTTAAAAGAGATCTCTACGATCTGGAAAAAAGAAAATACAGAATACCGGTATCAGGGAAAGAAAGTGGATGCAGTTCTGGTGGATGAAGCGCAGTTCCTTTCGGAAGCGGAAATAGACACTTTGTCCGACCTTGTGGATTTTTATAATATTCCAGTGATCTGCTATGGACTGCGCACCGATTTCCGCAACCGCTTATTTCCTGGCTCCAGACGTCTGATGGAGATTGCAGATGTCATAGAAGAGGTGCCGACTGTCTGCTGGTGTGGAAAGCGTGCACAGTGTAATACCCGGTATGCAAATGGAAAAATTGTACGGGAGGGTGCGCAGATCATGCTTGGCTCCAATGAAAGCTATGTGGCGCTTTGCCGGAAGCACTACAAAGAAGGAAAATTATGGAAAGAAGCTGGAGCAGAAAATGAAACGAGCACCAGGAGAAACTGTAAAATTATGGAAAAGGAGTAAGATATAAGAGGAAGGGGACTATTCTATGAGTAAGAAAAAGGTAGCTTTTATCTGTGTCCATAATTCATGCCGCAGCCAGATAGCAGAAGCATTCGGAAAGCATTTGGCATCAGATGTATTTGAAAGCTATTCGGCTGGTACAGAGACAAAACCGCAGATCAATCAGGATGCGGTCCGGATTATGAAAGAATCATATGGAATAGATATGGAAGCAGATGGTCAGTACAGCAAACTGATTTGCGATATCCCCACGCCTGATATTGTGATTTCCATGGGATGCAATGTCGGATGCCCGTTTATTGGCAGATCTTTTGACGATAACTGGGGACTGGAAGATCCAACGGGAAAAAGCGATGAGGCGTTTAAATTAGTTATGGAAGAAATCAGGAAGAAAATCCTTGAATTAAAGAAGCATGCTTTTGATATGCTAAAGCCAGAATTACAGGTAAGCAAAGAAGCGGCAGCAAAGTTCAACCTTCATTTTGAATATGCGCTGAAACATTACTTTGCAGAAAACTAAAATAGATTTTGATAATTCAAGTGAAAATTGTACGTTAGGATCGGAGAAAAGTAAAGAAATGAAACAATATATCGTGGATGCTTTTACAAATGAACCGTTCTCTGGAAACCCGGCAGCGGTTTGTGTGATGGATCAGTGGCCATCTGAGAAATCTATGATGAAGCTTGCTATGGAAAACAATCTTTCCGAAACAGCATTTATTGTAAAAGAGGAAAAAGGTTACCATTTAAGATGGTTCACACCGGGAACGGAAGTGGAATTATGCGGGCATGCAACACTGGCTTCTGCTTTTGTGATCCTGAATTATTATGAACCCCAAAGCGATGCTGTTACATTCCATACCCTTAGTGGAAAGCTGACGGTCAGGAAAGACGAAAATCTATATGAAATGGATTTTCCAACCTATGAACTTCGTGAGATACCAGTTACGGATGCAATGGAAAGGGCATTCGGGGTACGGCCACAAAAAGCAGTTCTGGGGCTTGACCTGATCTGTGTCTTTGAAAAGGAAGAGCAGGTACGGCAGATGCAGCCTGACCAGACACTTTTAAAGGAAATCGAGGGCAGGATCCAGAACGCTACAGCTGCAGGAATAAATGTGGACTGTGTTTCGAGAAGCTTCTGTCCGAAACTATCCATTGCAGAAGATCCTGTATGTGGGTCTGCGCATTGCCAGATCGCTGCGTACTGGTCCAGAGTTTTGAACAAGCCTGCGATTAAAGCGTATCAGGCATCCAGACGTGGGGGATATCTTTACCTTGAACTTCTGGATAAAGGAAGGATAAAGATCAGCGGGGAAGCCGTATTGGTTGCGGTTGCTGATATTAAGGCAAAACTCTAAATGGGAGCTATCGAAGATTCCTTTTAATAAAAGAAATACTAAGAGAAGTAAAGAAACTTTATAGTATGGATGAAAGAGGGATAGAACATGTGCGGAAGATATTACATCTCAGAAGAAACCTATCAGGATCTACAACGGATTGTCGCCCTGGTTGAGCAGAACATAAAGAAAAAAATCCAGACCGGGGACATTCATCCTACGGAAACGGCTCCCGTTCTTGTATGGAAAGAGCCGGGAAGGCTTTGCCTGACCGAAAAAACCTGGGGGTATCCAGGCTGGCAGAAAAAAGGCATCATTTTTAATGCCAGGGCAGAGTCTGTAAAAGAGAAGCGGATCTTTCAGAATGGGATTTCCTATCACCGGGCAGTGATTCCAGTAAGTGGTTTCTATGAATGGAACCATCAGAAGGAAAAAAATACTTTTTACCGGAAAGATGGGAATACCATGTATCTGGCAGGATTTTATGACCGGTTTGGTATGGAAGACCGTTTTATCATTCTTACGACACAGGCCAATGATTCCATGAAACTGGTACATGACCGAATGCCGCTGGTTCTGGAAAGCAGCCAGGTTGTTCCCTGGCTTAGTGAAAAGGAAAGTGCAGGAAAACTCTTGCAGCAGGAGCCGGTTTCCTTAGAACGCTATACGCCCTATGAGCAGCAGTCTTTGTTTTGAAAATAGAATCCCGAAAAAAGCTGGTATGTGAATCATTCACAGAACCAGCCTTTTTATTTTCGCACAAAATGGAAAATAGGATCGGTATTAAAACCAAGGGTTTATTCCGATAAATTGGACACAACGAAAAAAAGGGAGTAAAAGAAACATTTACCACTTTACATCCGATAAGTGAGGCTATATAATAAGAAAACAGAACATACGTTCTTAATATAAGAGAGGTGAATCCTGTGGAACGAAAGATTTTACACAGTGACGCAAATTCATTTGTGTGACTTGAAAGTCACTACATTTATTGTCTTACCGTAAGGTGTAAGACCTGCTGTTCCGTCAGTTGAGTCTA
>NZ_JBDPGY010000040.1:0-11146 GCF_039841815.1 Ruminococcus sp. 1001136sp1
GTATAAGGCAGGTTACCCACGCGTTACTCACCCGTCCGCCACTAGAAACAGATCAAATCCGCCGAAGCCTCAATGAAATGTTTCCCGTTCGACTTGCATGTGTTAAGCACGCCGCCAGCGTTCATCCTGAGCCAGGATCAAACTCTCTGATAAAATGTTTGATTCACTCAAGACAACCAACTAGCTTAGTTATCTCTCGTCATTACTGTTATAAAAAGTTCATTCATTTGAATGATGATTCGTTAAGAATTTTCGAGAATCGTATGTGTTTCACTGTTTAGTTATCAAGGTTGTTTCGCTGTCATCTCTTTGCGACAGCTTATTTACTTTATCATATCTTTCAAATCTTGTCAAGTACTTTTTTCGAAAGTTTTTAAGATTTTCAAGATTCTGTCTAAAGTTGTTTGTTTCTGTCGTTCTGTTCAAGCGACTTGATTACTTTACCATAAGTTCAGTCGATTGTCAACAGTTAATTTGAATTTTCTGAAAACTATTTTATTTTTCAGTATTTCAGAAGCAATTCCTTGCGACAGCTTGTTTACTATACCACTGCCGCAAGGAATCGTCAAGCACTTTTTACAAAAAAGTTTATATTTTTTTGTGCAAATTGTTTTCTAGCATATGTTGATGCAAATACTTTTCCCTGGTAGCTAAACCACCTCTGATATGTCTCTCTGATTTATTCACCTCCAACACAGCCCTGGCCTGCCTTGCAAGTGCTGGATTTAAGCTTGCAAGTCTGGTCGTCACGTCCTTATGTACTGTGGACTTTGATATCCCAAACCTTTTTGCAGTCTGCCTTACAGTTGCCCTAGTTTCGATAATATAATTTCCAATCTCTACTGCCCGCTCTTCAATATACTCTTTCAAAAAAACGCCTCCGCCGACGCTGTTTTTACAGTGTATGCAGAGGCGCTATATTTATATGTAAGAAAACGTTCCGTAATATTTTGCAGTTAAATAATTTCCATATTCTTCGTACATATTATAAAGTACATTATATTTTCTCAAAAAAATGATACTCATACAAATTAGTCAGCTTCTTTCCTGTAAGCGCTGCGTAAGCCCTCAGTAAAGAAGAGCCGCATCCTGCTGCGCCTACATAAAGTCCCGGGTAGCTTACAACTCTGGTGGGGATGGTTCTCCACCAGCTGTCGTACCAGGTTCGGCTGCCTCACTGGCAAAATCCAGATATTTCCGGATTCCAGTGCGACGATATACAATATCCAGAAAAACAATAAATCCGCCATCTGCAGTAATATCCTCCTGCTCGCTCCAAAACAACCCGCGTTCATCTCAAGAAGCTGCCTCCATAAGAATATCCGCTGTGCGTAACACGAAATCGCGATACTCCTGCTTTCTTGTCACATGGTAAAGATCCTCCAGAAAATAGGCTTCTCCTACCGGTCCATTATAAGATCCTGCCACCCATCCCGGCACAGGAATGATTCCTTTCACCTCCGAATGTAAGTAAGGTATGCTGATACCATTCAGGACCAACCTGCGTAGCAATAATATGCGCAGCCGCTTCTTCTGCTTCTTTCAGCCATCTCTCATCACTAGTGGCTTCATAAAGACGGATCAGGAAAATTCCGATTCCAGCAGAACCGTCATACATACTTTTTGACGTAAACATAGGAACATCTTCACGATATCCGTCCTGTCCTTCCGGAAGCGCTTTCCAGATCCTTCCATGTTCTGTCTTCACCGCCAACGTGTCAATCCAGTTCGCTGTCTCTATCGCCGCCTGAAGGTAATCTTCGGCAGTATTTTTATGAAAAATTCTTGGATCTATCCTCTTATTCATCTGATGGCCCGCCACTTCTGCACTCTGGCATAAAACTTTCAGCTCTTCACTGCCATTTTTCCCGCTTTTGAAAGTGGTTTTTCCTTTCGTTGATGTTGGTGTAAAATATACTCTAGTTTTCATAGTATGTCAATAGGTTTTATCGATATAATTTACCATCACGCCTCAACAAAGGCTTTCTTCTGTTCTTCCGACATTTTGTATATCGAATCCCTATTTTTAACCTTTCGCCCTTAAGCAAAATTATCAATATATTTTCCGTTTTCAAAAATTTTAACAATCCTTACAGAGTACCATGAATCATCATATTTTTATATGGAATAAGCTCCTAAAATCTGCTATTATAGAAAACGTTGAATGTACAAATTTATTTTAAACGACAGAGGTGTTAGACATGAGTTGGTATAACGAGGCAGTTTTTTATCACATTTATCCACTGGGGTTGACAGGAGCGCCGAAGCAGAATGAGTATGGGGAGCCTGTGCATAGGCTGAATACGCTTCTTCCGTGGATCGATCATATTAAAGAAATCGGGTGCACCGCTTTATATATAGGTCCTTTATTTGAAAGTGTGGGACATGGTTATGAGACTACTGATTACAGGAAGCTTGACTCCCGTCTGGGTGACAACGAGGATCTGAAGAATTTCGTTGCAACCTGCCATGAAAAAGGGATCAAGGTTATCTTCGATGGCGTATTCAACCACACCGGACGTGACTTTTTCGCATTTAAAGATATTCAGGAGAAGCGACAGAATTCACCTTATGTAAACTGGTACTGTAATGTGAACTTCTCTGGAAATACCGAATACAACGATGGTTTTTCCTATGAAAACTGGGGCGGATATAATCTTCTGGTAAAATTAAACCAGCGCAATCCTGATGTGCAGAACTACATCTGCGATGTGATCCGTTTCTGGGTTTCTGAATTTGATGTGGATGGTATCCGTCTTGACGCTGCGGACGTTCTGGACTTTGATTTTATGAAACAGTTGCGCCGCACCGCTGAGGAAGTGAAACCGGATTTTTGGCTGATGGGCGAAGTCATCCACGGCGATTACAGCCGCTGGGTAAATGGCAGCACCCTTCACAGTGTTACAAATTATGCACTTCACAAGGCTCTTTACAGCGGACACAATGACCATAACTATTTTGAGATCGCGCACACTGTAAAATATCTGCAGAACATGGGCGACCTTGATCTTTATAATTTCGTGGACAACCATGATGTAGAACGAATTTACACCAAACTTTCCAATAAGGCGCATTTTGCTCCAGTTCATGTGCTTCTCTACACCCTTCCGGGAGTTCCAAGTATTTATTATGGTTCTGAATTTGGAATTGAGGGACGTAAGGAAAGAACCTCAGATGACAGCTTAAGACCAGCCTTAAATCTTGCTGATTATGCTGACGCAGTGGAGAAAAATCCTTGCACAGCTCTTATTGCTGCCCTTGGAAAAGTCCGCCAGAATACACCGGCTCTTAATTATGGAAGCTATGCAGAGCTTATGCTCACCAACCGCCAGTATGCTTTTGCCCGTGACCTGGATGGGGTGCGTGTGATCGTCACTGTAAATAATGATGACAATGCCGCTTCTATGGATCTGGCTGCTGGAAATGCAGCTGAGTATGTAGGTACTCTGACCGGTGAAAAAGTTTCTGTAGAAAATGGACGCATTCATGTAACCGTTGCCGGAAACAGCGGCAATATCTGGGTTCCGGCTGGGGATATGCCAGAGTATAAGCCGGTAGAGATGAATGCAAAGACACCGGAAACTACTAATACAACAGTTAAGGCTGACAACGCAGACCAGACAAAAGAGGAAGCTGCTGCCACTGTCGCAGAGCAAAATACAACTCCGATCTCTCAGGCACTGAAAAATGCTGCGAATACGGACAGCATAAAGGAAACGGTTGCGACTACTGTAGGTAACTCTGATTGCACCGCAAATGCTTCTGAAAAAGCAGCTGATGGTACAACATCTAATACTACTACCGCATCCGAACCAGCCTCCGAAAAATCTCAGATAACCGTAGACTGGTCCAAGTCCCCAGAGGACATGACCGTAGAAGAGCTTCAAGCCGGAATCCTTGCGAAAATGGCAAACAATGGTCCGGTAACCGACCAGATGAAGAAAACCGTTTATGACAATATCTGGCATGATTCCCTGGTGAACTGGCTGAAGAGCTTCCGCTGATTTGCGGCAACCACCAGGATCTTATGCCTGCATAAATACAAAACGCCAGAATGAAATTCGCTTTACCGCATGATAAAGCTTTTCATTCTGGCGTTTTTTATTTCTCAGTCTCTAAACCATAAAATCCTATTTTTAACGGTAGCCTTTCAAATATTCCTTCTGTTCAGACGTAATCCGATAGCTTTCCACTGCCTTCTGGATAGTCTTTTTATGTACCCAGTCCGACAGTCTGTGCTGCTCAATATAAGGTACTGCAGCATCCCATTGCTTGGCCAGAGCGGTGGCAAAATACCAGGCAATCATCATGTTTACATAATATTCCTGTGATTGTACGCCAGCTGCCATTTCAAGATACTCCGGGGAAAAATCCTCGTCCAGAAAAAGGCGCATAAGCATGCCGATCCCGTAGCGAATAGTGTAGGTTTCAGTGGAGGCGATCCACTTCCGAACCTCTTCTAATACTGCTTTTTTGTTCTTACGGAAACACTTTGGCTCTGGGAAATCACAGGTGGCCCAGTTGTCGATATAGGGCAGGAATCGCTGTACTTCTTCCATACATTTCGGATAGTCCTTTATCCCAGTGATCAGCATCATATGAAGGTTATTTTCCTCATAAAACTGGTGAGGAAGCTGCTGCAAAAAGTCCTCTAATTCCGGAGTACCGGCGAATACTTTTGCAAAATTCCGAAGCACAGGAGTACGGATTCCAATAATCTTTTCCTTGGCTGTTTCGGGCATTAATTTGCTGTGGAAATCCCGATATTTTATATCCTGTAATTCGAATAACTGCTTCTGCAATTCCGTTAATTCTGCCATGCACACTCCCTGTTTTTCAATCTATAACAGACATTTCACTCTAATTTTCAACGAAATTTGGGTTTTCAACTGTCGTCCTTTTAGTTTACATAATGTTTTGTATAATACTTTTGGCTTACCAAAAACACTCATAGTTGATGTCTATTTGAGCCAATTCTATTCTGCTTTCTCTGCTGCCTCCAGGCTTGCCATCAAAAGCTCATAGAAGTCATCTTCCCCCTCCAGCTTCGGGGAGTTTTCTCCGCCGCCATTGGTACTGCGGCGCATGGTAGCATAGAAGTCTTCTCCGGCAGATACCAGGTCCATTTCATACAATTCATAGCCAAGTTCCCTGCATAATCTGCAAAAAACAGTGAGAGGATCCTTTTCCAAACGGGTTGCCAAAAGCTTTTTTCGAAGTTCACCATCTTTCAGCGCATCACCTTGCAGACGGTCCAGAATTTCCAATGTTGTCATATGCGGTACCTCCTTTTTTGCAGCTATGTTATTTTTATATATTTTAATACCTCAGCTATCTGTGCGCAACTGTTAATTTCAGGATTCATCTGCAATCCAGCAGGTTTTCTAGAGCGTGTTTGAAAAAGGCTTTCTGCAAGATGTGCGTCACAATTTGTGGGAATGATTTTTCAAACACGCTCTAATACCAGCTAGTACATCGAAAATTAAGTATCTGCTATATTGACGCAGGATGATTTCTTCATATGCAAGGCGGAGAAAGGAGGCGTAGCGGTGGCTACGGCGACCGACGACAACGCAGCAGATGAAAAATCAGACAAGTCAATATGGCAGTTACTTAATATTCGATGTACTAGTCATACTGCATTGTGATATTCCTCCACATAACTCTGCTTCTGATCTGTCATTACTAGCATCACTTCATCCATAGCCTGGCCGATATACTGGATCTTATCTGGAGGAGCGGCGATAATAAGCTGTAATGGAAGGCGTCTCAGGAATTCCAAAACGCCGCCGATTCTTTCATCATCCATGTTATTAAAGGCCTCATCAAAGAGCACCAGCCCAGCTGCCTCGCCACCAATATTATTGCTGTAAAGCTGTACAAAAGAGGCTGCCACTGTCACATAAAACGGGGTCTGTGTCTCACCGCCGCTCTTCTCTTCACATACCTTGGAATAGTAAGAATAGGTGCCGTCATTATGAATGATCTTAATGTCATAATCCATGTAAGTACGGTAATCCGTAAACTCGTCAAGAGCCTGTGCACTGTTATTTCCACTTACCGAAAGCTGTTCAAACAGCTCCTCGATTACATCTTTATGAGCCTCATGGAAGATTCCCGAAAACAGGGATTCGCCTTGTGTCACATTGAAATCATCCATGATCATTTCATAATAATTGCGGTATTTTTTACTTGGCATAAACTGGAATTCATATCGTTCACTGCTGAAATCAATGCCCTTTAACGCCTTGTTCAGTTCCTTAAATTCCCCCTGGGCAAGCTTCATATTCTCCTGTAATTTCGCCAGAAACTGCTCATGAAATTCTGTTTCTGCCGCTTTATGGGCAGACTGTACTTTCTCCTCATAATCAAGAAGTTCAGAGTTTTTCAAACGTTCATACACCGCCTCAAATTCAGGAAAACCTTCCAGACTGGCAGCTGCACCAAAATCATGCTCGGTCTTATATTCCACCATGGCATTTATCATATTGTCTTTGGCAATCTGACATCTCTCACTGTTATATTTTCTCTTATTAGAAGGCAGTTTATAAAAATATTCACTTTGAAACTGCTCAATTGATCTTACTCCCAGAGCCTCCTTATATTCCCGATTCCAGCTATTTAAACGTTCTCCCGCATCTGCTGCAAGAGCGGTTACCTCACTCTTTCCGGTAACCTGTTTTTCCAGAAGTGTCTGTTTTCTGGCAACCAAATCCTGGATTCGGGCACGCATTCCACCGATTTTTTCCGTGTCGGAGCTGATGGTGTAATCCAATCCCCTAAGCACTTTTTCCAGCTCATCCAGCTGCAGCTGCTTCTGGATCAGGGTGGAATTTTCTTTCAGTTTTCGTATATTTTCCTCACATTTATCAATGGATTTATTTAACATACGAAGGGTAGCGATCACATCCAGACGGTACTTAATATCCACGTCACTTTCTGTAGAAAGAAGTCCCAGAATCTCTTTTGTGTCAGACAGCTTTTTCTCCTGATTTTCCATTGTTTCACTAAGCTTCTGAAATTCTTCTTCAGCCTGTGCCAGCTGTACGGTAAAAGCATTTTTGCCGATAAACGGCACACGAAATACCTCTGGTTTGATGGCACTTGCCACACGGTTCTGATATCTCATACAGCCCTTTGTGATAGAAACAGAATACTTTTTCAGGTCTTCGTAACGCTCGCACATCTGTACTTTTCCAAGGATCATGTTGCTGTACTGACGGGCATATTTGTTCTGGGAGGTGACTACTTCTGCCAGAGTTCCAGCAGGCGCAGTGTCGTATTTTTCCAGATCTTTCGTGTTGATCAGACCTACTCCGTAAACCTTTTTCTCTCTTCGAAGACGGTCATAAATACCAAGTGCAATATCGAAGTTCTCCGGTTCTACAAGCACGTAAAAACGCTGCGTATTCAGATACCCCTCCACTGCGTTTCGCCATTCCTCATCCTTAATTTCCAGCATTTCGCAGAGCACTCCAGGCTGGATTTCTCTTCCAATGCCCGCAAATTCTTCCTGTACAGACTCCACAAGAAGTTCTACACCAGATGGATAAGTCAGCTTTTTGCGTTTCAGTTTATTGATCTTTTTGCTTAATTTCTCCCATTCTGTCTGGTTCTGATTCAGCCGGATCTTCAGCTGCGCCTGCTCTTCCTGCTGTTCTCCATAGCGCATCTGTTTGAAATGGATCACATCATCTGTAAGGCTCTTTATTTCTGTTACATTGATATCACCATCCAGAGTTTGAAGTTTTTTCCGGTATTCACGGATACAGGAAGCGAAATCTGCGCCAGTTCCATTTTCTGCATTTGCAGACTGACTCATTTCGGCAGAAACTGCTGCAGAATATCCGGAAGTGTCCCCTGCCCCCATAGTCCGCAATAAACTCTCGCAGTCCCTGGCCGCCTGAGCCACGCTCTTCTTCAATTCCGTCCCCTCATTCATAGCTTCCTGTCTCTTATCCTGAAGCCTTTTTAGCTCTTTTTTCTCCTCTTCCAAAGCTACAAATTCCTGGTTATGACGCAGTTCTACACGGATATTTGTGGCAATTTCCTGCTTTTCAGAGCGCTCTTTCTGAAGCATTTCCAACTGGGCTTTCGCCTGGGAAAGACGGATTTCTTCGTTCTTTCTGGCAGTTTCCAGACTGGAAAGCTGTCCTTCCACAAGCTCCAGATCACTACGTTTCAGGAAATACTCGTACATCCTGTCCTTTTCAATACGCTCCTGTACACGCTGGTACAATTCCTGTATTTTTTTCAGTTTTTTCATGCGTTTTTTCACGTTATCAAGGGTACGTTCCATATCCTGATAAGTACGCACATTCTCCCGAAGTACATCAATATTGACTTCTTTTTCATCCAGCACGTAAGAGTAAACAAAGTCCTTAATATCGTCGATTGGCTTAAATGCAAGCGCTTTTGGAATCAGACGAAAGAACTTATCTTCAATCCTTCCAAGTCTTGCTGTGACCATTCTACGGGCTTCCATATTGGTCTTGCACCACTGGCGGATATCAATGTTGGAACCACGGAATTCTGCAATGGATTTCACCTGGTTTCCGTACAGGAAAAGATCATCTGAGATCCTGGTATTCTCCATCAGATACCGCACTGTAGTCTCCTGGCCCTCAGAAGCAGAATCCACAACAGCACCGATAATGAAATATTTATCCTTGCTTTCCTCATAAAATTCCAGGGCAACATGAGCGCTGATCTCGCCGGTACGCTCATAAGGCTGGTTTTCTTTTCCTGTTTTACAGCGGATATATCCGGTAAGCCTTCGCTTGCCATTCTCGTGGGCCGCCTTGTTAAAATAGCCGGTGGAACAGATGATCACAAACTGGATTGCGTCCAAAAGAGTGGATTTTCCAGCGCCGTTTTCACCAGATAAAAGAGTAGAATCTCCAAACTCTATGGTACAGTTATTAAACCTGTGCCAGTTAATCAGCTTCATCCTCGTCAGTTTCTTCATCGCTTTCGTTTCTTCCCTTTCTGTATGTCTCCAGTTTCTCATATGCTGCCTTAATGTCTTCTGCACGTACCACCATCAGAATGGAGTCGTAAATCAGAACACGAGATTCTTCATCTCCCATATCCTTATCCAGAAGCTCCACGATCTGATATCTTCGGAATAGGCTCAGGGCATTTCGCATGGTGGTTTTGTCGATTAATCTGTCACGGATATTAAGACTCACAAACTTATCCTGAATGTCTCCAAGGTTCACGATTACTTCCTCTATTGCGGAAAGCTCACGCTTCTTTTCATCGTAAAGAATTCGCAGGATCAGAAGTACAATGGAATCATAAAGCTTCAGATTCATCCGGTTATACCCTCTCGGACTGGTCAGCTGAATCACTCCATATTCCTCGTTTATCTCAAGGCGATAGCCAAGAACGCCCAGATATTCTTTAAATTCTTTCCTGTATTTCAGCACAAAATAATAATCTGCTTTGGTATTCTGGTTTCCTTTGCACAAAAAGCAGGTTCCCAGAAGACGGTTGCAAACCCTGCTGAAATTATCCTTTTCTTTTTGCAGCATTCCTTCCAGATATTCCATTTTCTCTCCTCCGTATCCGAAAATCTTTGAAACGGTAGCCGTTTACTTCCCGTTCTTCCAGAGTTTCTATTACATATCCCATATTTTTGCGCTGACCGTAAAGGCGCACATAGATCAGTTTGATAAAATCCTCTTCATTATTAAGAGGAAGCTGGCTTGCTTCCAGCTCATCCTTTTCCGCCAGATAACGGTTTACATAGTTCTGAATTTTCTCTACACTGATCACTTTCCGGATCTTTTCTGCCATCTTTCTCATTTTCTCACGGCGAAGCTCTTCGTCTGGTTCCTCATTCTCCAGACTGGAGGGGATGAATTCCTTTTTCCCTTCTACTGCCAGATACAGAGAACTTTGTTCCAGAATAGAACACTGGTAAATACGCACCAGATCATCCAGAAAATCAATGCGGTAGATTCCCCCAAGATCCATATTTTCCCGGTTGATTTCTTCATTAATTCCCATGAGTATTTCTTTCAGCTGCCCCCGCACATCTTCATTTCCTGCCAGGAGAAATTTGGCACGGTTGATGGCAGCTCGCTGGTACTGGGTATTTTTCTGGTTGATTTCCTGAAGAATCTCGTCCATATTGCGGAAAGCCTCAATAATTTCGTGAAGATAACGGTAGGTCAGTTCCCGCCCCTCTTCCTCGGAAACCTCCCGGATAGCTGCAATCTCTGCAGATGCCTTTTCCAGAAATTCCTCATTGTGGCTTCTTTTCTCCAGGCACTGCATAATTTCCGGACGAAACTTGGAAACATTGTCAGAAGTCAACAGGCGGTGGTAGGCTTTGTCTACAATATTGGTAATGTAGTCGTTAAACAGTGCATCCATAATCTGGGCAACCGTGCTGTGTCTGGTAAGGTCATCAATGTAGTGTTTGATGTTGGAATTGAGGTTTTTCAGACCAGTGATCAGGTAGTCGGTGTTTTCCCAGATCTGCATGAGCACGATACCCGGCTTATCCATGGTGCCTTTTACCAGACTGTAAATGGTATAAATGTACCCCTGGTATTCAATTTGTTTCCCATCTGCGATATCCAGGAGTGTTTTGATTATTTTCACAGCGTATTCCTTGAAGTTTACACGCTGTACGTAGCTTTTGTCTGTTTCCACTTCGATCCAGCCGTAGTATTCCAGGCGGCGCAAAATGCCGTTAGCCCGGCTTCGGCTGTCATCAGCCTGGAATTCCTCTTCCACCAGCTGGGCCGCATTTTCCTGCCCAAAATAAAATTCCAGCTCGTCTACCAGCACTTCTCTTTCCACACCAAAGGAGAACTGGTGTTCCATAATGGCAAAAAGGCGGCTGATACATTCCCAGTACACAATTCGGTTTGGCGAGGATAGCGGAACAAAAAAATTGTTGGGGATTATGTGAAACATAGGGTGTCCTTTCTTCAAACGTAAAACAAGGGACAAACTGCTTTGTCCCTGAAATCTTTCTTTATTTTAGCATAGCCGGTTTTATTGTACAAGGTTTTCTAAGTTGCTATTTAGTGTGTTGAAAGTTGTTCAAGGCGGACGCATTCGGACAATGGTGATTGCTCACTCGCCGGCGCAACGCTCCAGCGAACTAACTGCTAACTGCGACTAAATC
>NZ_JBDPGY010000041.1:0-9371 GCF_039841815.1 Ruminococcus sp. 1001136sp1
AGCTTTTGGGTTTCTTTATTTCAAGTGCAACTTTGAAATCACATTCGGTTGCTTCAGCAATGAGCTGTTCTATCATAGAAATCCCTCCTTTGAGGTTGTAGAAAGTTCTTTTTTATTATACCCAGCGGAGAAAGTTATTGCAACGATAGAAACAAAGAGTTCAGGGAAAACAAAAATATTTATGAGAAGAGGTAGGTGCTGTGCAAAGAAATTGAAAGACTGTGTTGGATAGGTTATACTATATATAGCAAAAGAAATGCCATGCTAGCGTTAAGTTTGCTAAGGAGAATAATATGGAATGGTTTGGAATTGTAGCATTGTTGCTGTTACTTTGTTATTCGGCGTATCCGGGAAAAGTAAAGCGTTTAGAAACGAAAGTAAAACGATTGGAGAAAAAGCAGAGAGGAGTGGCATATATGTCAAAGCTGATTAATGATCTTGTAGGAAAACAATGTATTATCAGATCAGAGTTCATTTTTAGTTTTGCGGGAAAAACTGAATTATCCTGCAAGATAATAGACGCAGATGATGAATGGATAAAAATTTGTTATACAGAGAAAAAAGATAGGCAGATAGTTAAGCTGATGCGGATTGAAAATATTGAATCAATAGAAGAACAGTAAGTTCTATTTTATAAATTCAGAGGAGTAAAGAGCATGGATTATAATTTACAAAAAAATCAAAATGCAGAACAGACTTATCATTCTATTCGTAATTCTATTGTGTCGGCACAACATCGTTTAAGCACAGCGGTAAATTCTGCTATGGTAACAACTTATTTGGAAATTGGAGAACAGATTTTTAAAGCACAGAGTTCGGAAAAGGTTTTGATAAATCGAATCTTCGTAAGATGAGGCAGTTTTATTGCACTTTTCCAATTCGAGACACACTGTGTCCTGAATTGAGCTGGTCACATTATCGTGTCTTGATGCGTATAAATGATGAACAGGCAAGAAGATTTTATATGGAAGAATGTGCAAAAGCAGCATGGAGTGTTCGTCAACTGGAACGGCAGATCAATACGATGTATTATCAGCGTATTTTAGCAAGCCAGGATAAGATAGCGGTTGCAAATGAAATTCAAACAACAGAGCCAAAACCAGAATATGAGAAAATAGTGAAAGATCCTTATGTTATGGAATTTCTGCAGATTCAGCCTGACACACATGTATATGAAGGAGATTTGGAACAGGCATTGATTGATCATCTTCAACATTTCCTTTTGGAACTTGGAAGAGGATTTTCATTTGTAGCACGCCAGAAAAGATTTACATTGGATGGACAGGACTTTTTTATTGATCTGGTATTTTACAACTATATTTTAAAATGTTTCGTTCTCATTGACTTGAAAATGGGTAAACTGACCCATTAGGATCTAGGACAAATGCAGATGTATGTGAATTACTATACTCGTGAAATGATGAATGAAGGAGACACGCAGCCTATTGGGATTGTACTCTGTGCAGATAAGGGAGATTCTATTGTAAAATATACGCTTCCTGAAGATGATCACCAGATATTTGCATCGAAATATTTCACCTATCTGCCGTCAGAGGAAGAATTGAAACATGAATTAAATTTGAAAGAATTTCACAAAAAAGAATAAAAACGAAATATAGTAAAGGAGATTTACAATGGAGTTTTGGATTTTTATGTTGATTATGGATTTGCTTCTTCCATTTACGATGATTGGTTTTGGAAGATATTTTATGAAAAAGGCTCCAAAGGAAATAAATTCAGTATTTGGATATCGAACTTCGATGTCTATGAAGAATAAAGACACATGGGAATTTGCTCATAAATATTGTGGTAAAGTCTGGTATGTCTGTGGAATGGTTATGTTGCCAATAACAGTAATATTCATGCTTTTAGTAATTGGAAAAAATGAAGATTGTGTTGGGAGTATGGGAGGAATTATCTGTGGTGTTCAACTTATTCCTTTAATTGGGTCTATTCTCCCAACAGAAATAGCATTAAAAAAGAATTTTGATAAGAATGGAACAAGACGATAAAGTTTGCAGAATCAAGGAAATCGGGATTTAACGCTTGAAAAAAGGAGGAATAAACATGGCAAAGAAAGAAGAAAGATTTGAAGTTATATTTAGAGATGGAGGTGGGCTTAAGGATGAAGGAGTTCGCCAAATTCTTGTAGATAAAGAGACGGGAGTTAATTACCTTTGTTGGAAGTCCGGATATGGAGCCAGTATTACACCTCTTCTGGATTCGGAAGGAAAAGTCATAGTCACAAAGTAAAATCGGGAGTTAAAGGACAAAGCTTATGAAAAGCAAAAAGATAATTATAGGAGTCACTATCGGAATAGTCGCAGCAATACTTTGGAGCATTGTTTTCATAAACTCATTAAATAGCATGGCTGGAATTGGAATTGGAATATGTCTGGGTATATCTTTTGGCATATCTGGCAGTCTTATTTTTTCAAAAAAAGATAAAGATAAGTGATGATACAACTCCAAGTTTGTAGAATTCAAAAATTTAATATGAAATGTGAGATAGAGCGTATGGAAATTAACTATACGTTCTATTTTTTTGCCTTTTTTGAAAAAGTGATTAAAAAACTATTGACATTTTGTTACTGGCAAGACCTTAAAGTCGATTCTGGTGAGCTGTGGCGCACGGCTGGCTCCTTTCGATATTGAGGAAGTTCGTGATATCACCATGTATAATGAGCTGTCCCTGGATACAGTGGGAGATGAGAAAACGGCTCTGTTCCTCATTATGAGCGATACAGACCCGACTTTTAATTTCCTGATTTCCATGATCTACACACAGCTGTTTAACCTGCTGTGCGAAAAAGCGGATGATGTCTATGGCGGCAGGTTGCCGGTGCATGTGCGTTGTCTGATTGACGAGTGTGCGAACATTGGTCAGATTCCGAATCTGGAAAAGCTGGTAGCCACCATCCGATCAAGAGAAATCTCGGCATGTCTGGTACTTCAGGCGCAGAGCCAGTTGAAGGCAATCTACAAGGACAATGCTGATACCATCATCGGCAATATGGATTCCCGTATTTTCCTTGGCGGTTCGGAGCCGACTACGCTAAAAGAACTGAATCAGGCACTGGGAAAAGAAACGATTGATCTGTACAACACTTCCGATACCAGAGGCAACAGCCCATCTTACGGCATTAATTACCAAAAGGTTGGGCATGACCTGGCTTCGGTGGATGAACTGGCTGTGCTGGATGGCGGAAAGTGCATTTTGCAGCTGCGCGGTGTCAGGCCGTTTGAGTCAGATAAGTACGATCTGACCCAGCATCCGAACTACAAGCTCACTGCCGGAGCTGATAAGAAAAACACATTCAGCATCGAGGCGTTTCTCGACCATCAGCTGAAGCTCAAGCCCGGCGATAAGTACGAAGTGGTTGACGCAGATCATGCCAAGTAAGTTTATTCCGGTGACGAAGATGTCATGGGTGCGCTGCTGGCAACAGAATAAGAAGAGGCGGCGAGCTGCCGCCTCTTTACATAGCCAGGTTTCTGATTGGGATTGGAGACCTGGCTATATGTTTGCACATTTGTAGGTGCACATGCAGATGGAAAATCACTATTCATTCGCCCACAAGGGCGCAGCGTACAAGAAAGTACACATTTATGGCATTTTTCAACAGCGCAGTAACTGTTCTTCAGACTCTCGTCATCGCACTGGGTGCCGGTCTCGGCATCTGGGGAGCCATCAACCTGCTGGAAGGCTACGGCAACGACAACCCCGGTGCCAATGCTCATGTACAGTAAAGAAGCAAACAACCGAAAACAAGAGATAGACCGCCAGCACCACACTATTCCGAACCAAAGAGCAAACGACAAGCACCATGGAAATGTGTATAACTTGCTATTCCGTTATGGAAAAGTCCGTTCACAGAACATGGAAAAGCTAAAGAGCAGCTTTCCCACATTCTGCAAACGGACTTTCCCACAACTCCATAAGATAGCAAGTTATGCACATTACGCACAGTGCCGACTGCTGCGGAAGCCCTCTCATTTCATTATCTATTCAAGAAAATAAATTATGAATTTTTTCTTAACACTACTGCGGTAGTGTTGACAACCGATTAAGAAAGGTGTAATGTGTAATCAAGCAGAAACTACTGCGGTCTTGTGGAAAGGAGGAAACAAATGGATATTAAACTTTTCGATTCAGAATTGAAAGTAATGTGTGTGCTTTGGAACGAGGGCGACACCACTGCAAAACACATATCCGACGTTCTGAAAAAAGAAATTGGCTGGAACATGAATACTACCTACACACTGATAAAAAGGTGTATCAAAAAAGGGGCGATTGAACGTTCCGAGCCTAATTTCATGTGCCATGCCCTTATTCCCAAAGAAGAAGTACAGGAAGCGGAAACAAAAGAATTGGTTGACAAGATTTATGACGGTTCAGTTGACAAACTGTTTGCAGCCCTGTTAGGCAGAAAAAAGCTTTCCGCTGAACAGATTCAGAAGCTCAAGCAGATTGTGGAAGATTTGGAATGAGGTGGTGTAAATGAATTTACTGCAAATGAGCTTTTCGGGGGCTGCTTTCATTACTGCGGTAGTGATTATCCGTGCGGTGGCAATCAATAAACTGCCGAAAAAGACTTTTCTTGTTTTATGGGAATTGGTGATATTAAGACTGCTTATCCCGTTTTCGATTCCGTCAATGTTTAGTGTTTATACGTTGGTAACTCATAGCATATCTTCTACAACATTGCCGGAAGCTGGAACAGATTACAACATTCCCACTATGCAAGGGCTGTTTGTTACGACACAGGGAGCAGAACAGCCGCCAGAGAATATTTTATCATCTGTTTCCATGTGGTTTATTGTATGGTGTGCAGGAATAATACTTATCGCATTGTTTTTTGTAATATCCTATTTGCGTTGTCTGATTGAATTTCGGACAGCTTTACCCGTCCACAACCATTATGTAGAAAAGTGGCTGGCGGAACGCCCATTGAAACGTCCAATTTTGGTAAAGCAATCTGATAGGATTTCCGCCCCATTAACTTATGGCATTTTCCGTCCTGTTATTTTGGTGCCGAAAAAAATGGACTGGAAAAATGAAAAACAACTGCAATATGTCCTCTCACATGAATATGTGCATATTTATCGCTATGATACTGTAACAAAGCTGATTGCGACACTTGCCCTTTGTATTCATTGGTTCAACCCCTTTGTGTGGGTGATGTATATTCTTTTTAACCGTGATATAGAACTGGCTTGTGATGAAAGCGTCATACGACAATTTGGAGAAAAATCAAAATCTGCCTATTCGCTAATGCTTATCAACATGGAAGCAACGAAAAGTGGGCTATTGCCATTTTGTAACAGCTTTAGTAAAAATGCTATCGAAGAAAGGATAACTGCTATTATGAAAACAAAAAAAACAACTATTTTTTCGCTGGTACTGGCGTGTCTGATTGTTGTCGGGGTAGCTACAGCATTTGCAACTTCCGCCCAAGCTAATAATAATCCAATTTTTGAAGAACAGGAGTACAAACCAATACATGCTTCCGAGAATGCTTCAGATTACGATACGGCGGCAGAACTGCCCGGCGGTAATATTGACTATGGGATATATGAAGAATATGGATTGATTTATGATAAGAATAGCAAGTGCTACACTTACAAGGGAAATGTTGTCCGATTTTTTAATGACCCAGTGGGCGGCGCAAGTTTTACCAATTTCTTTACGGGAACAGTAGATATTGAAGCGGAACGGGATACAAACGATAAACTTATTGGTATTCGGGAATGCACAAAAGAAGTTTATGACAGGCATACAGAAAAGTATGAAAATTCAGGACTTAAATCAATGCCCGCTGGCACTTCTACAGAAAATGGAGATATGATTAGAAATCATGAATCTTACAGCATGGAATCTGGAGATAAGACAGAAAACATGAATACGCTCCAAGATTATGAATCCTATGGCATAGTTTATCACCCAAAAGATGGGTATTGGTACTACAACGACCAGATAATTGGTATATTCATTGATACTAAAAAACCCATCATCTATTTTAATAACAGTGGCAGTATATATCTTTCCATTGCTGAAAATAGTGAAAATGGAGTTATGGAGATTAAGGAAATTTCCGAAGCGGAAGCACAAAAACTTTTACGGGATAATAATTCGGGCAATTCTGCTTCATTCACAGTAGAAACCTTGAAATAACAAGTGTCTTATAAACCATACGCCGTATTATGTGGGAGAAAGGGGGAACTATTTATGCCTTGCACAGAAGCATATAAGGAGCATATCGAGTACACCTTTGATGCCTTTTGCAGAGTTGTCATACACTATGCAGCTATCAACGCATGGCGTGACAGGGATAAGCGGCGGCAAAGGGAAATATCTTTTGAATACCTTACAGAAGAAAAGTTTTATCCATTCTGTACGTCAGACACCTATTTCATAGACCCCTACAAGCAATACCCGGTTATGATGTGTGGTCAGAGGGTTATCCTCACAAACGGGAATCTTGCAGCCGCTTTGTCCTCTCTGCCGGAGAAAAAGAGGGAAATCATCTACCTTTACTTTTTGGGGCATTACACACAGCAGGAAATCGGGGAAATGTACGGACGCTGCCGGAGTACGACCGGGTATCAAATCCGCAGGACTTTACAGCTCCTGCATAAATGCTCATGTGTGATAAAGTAACACAACTAAAATAAAGAAAGACAGCCCACTATTCCGTAAAATAATGGAGTAATAGAGAAAACGTTTTTTCTATGCTAAAATAGGCATATAAAGTAGAATGACAATCAAGATATACAAGAAAGCACTTAAACTCCACCGTTTGTCATGTAATTGTATAGCTTACTTGCTAGAGTGCAAATGAGTATTTTGATAAGATTTATACACAAAATCAAAAGGAGGAACACATATGGAGTTCGCAGAAAAACTTATAGCACTACGCAAAAGTAGAGAATTAACACAGGAACAACTGGCTGAGCAGATTAATGTTTCAAGACAGTCTATTTCAAAATGGGAAAGTGGGCAGGTCATACCCGAAGTAGAAAAGATTGTTGAACTAAGCAAAGTATTCGATGTTACCGTGGATTATCTGTTAAAACCATCAGAGATAGATGAATTATCGGTTAAAACAGAAATTCTGGAACAACAACAGAAACAGATGTTAGTTAGGGAACAGAAACGCACTCAAATTTCCAAAAATATTATGTATTCGATTGGAATTTATTTGATTTTTTTTGCAGTCTATTTCATTGGGCATTTCTATTTTGAAATATGGAATGCTTCTGTAATTCTTGCAGAATTACTCATTGCAACCGCGATTGTAGTTTTTGTTTGGGTAAGGAGTTTTTCCGACAAATCATAAAGAGATAGAATTTGTAGCAAAACCAGCAGAGCCAGTCAACGGTAAGATGAACGGGCTGCGCCCGCCGTTGACAGCCCCGCCCGTCTTTGCTGTTCGGCAATCAAGAGGGCGACAGCTTAAAAGGCTGCCGCCCTCTGTCACTATTCAGAAAGGGGGTATTTTCCATGACCGAACACGAAAAATATCAAGAGCATATCCGGCACACTCACAATGCCTTTTGTATGATTGTTATTCGCCACGCTGCCATAGACGCAGCACAGAGTATACGAAGCCGCCGAGGCAAGGAAATCTCCCTTGACTACCTCATGGACGAAAAGCATTATCCGTTCAGTACAACAGATGAATACTTTGCAGAAGTGCCGACAAGCATGGAATATCCATTTACGGCTTGCGGTCAAACTGTCCTGTTGAAAAGTCCGCACCTTGCCGCAGCCCTGTCCTCTCTATCGGAAATGGAACAGGAAATCATTTATCTGTACTACTTTGAGCGTATGACCCATAAGGAAATCGGCAAGCGGTACGGACGGACACACAGCACCACTGGGAGGCACATACAGATAATTTTACAGAGATTGCAGGCAGAGTTGGAGGGCTTACACCATGAGCCAGCTACTTCCCTATGAAACAATAGTAAAGGCAAGCGAGGGTGACCCGGAAGCCGTTGCAGCCGTGCTATCCCACTATGCTGGATATATCCGAGCCTGTTCCAAAATGGACGGTCATATCAATGTGGAAATGCAGGAGCATATCATTCAAAAACTGATAGAAAGCCTGTTCAAATTCCGCTTTGACCGTGACAACTGAATAACCCACCGCCCATCACAGCGGCATACAAGCAGTAAGTCTGAAAAGATTTGCTGCTTTTTTTACGCCCTTTTTCAAAAAATCTTTCCGTTCCATTTGGCAAAAGTGCCTGTTCCGGTGTAGTAGGGATTAAGGGGAGATTTACGAAAAATGCAGCCGTGTCTTTGCCAAAAGAAACACCGCTACCGTTTTAGTGATGAACAGCGGGCAGACCGAAAAATTTCATTCGCTTTATTTATGAAAACAAGCCAAAACGCCCTTTTCAAATTGTAGTAATGGTTGGAGGGGCGAAGTGGCAATTTTTTAGAGCAAGATTCTACCGCAGTACCAAAATTCGCTTTTCGCTCATTTTGCCCCTGCGGGAATCTTGTTGGGGAGTGCCTTCCCCAAACCCTGCTTATGCGGCTTGCGCCGCTTAAAAATCCCTCAAAATATTTTTTCGGATTTTTCAAAAACAGTTCCGCTTCACACCCCGTTTTTCTCCTATTAGTGAGAGGACACCACACACAGAAAGGAGGTTTTACCATGCGAAAACGATATAACACGCCGCACCGCAGCCGGGTAATTAAGACACGCATGACCGAGGAAGAATACGCCGAGTTTGCGGAAAGGCTTTCTGCCTGCAACATGAGCCAAGCCGAGTTTATCCGGCAAGCCATAACCGGGGCAGCCATACGCCCCATCATAACCGTTTCCCCCGTCAATGACGAGCTGCTTGCCGCTGTCGGGAAGCTGACCGCCGAATACGGCAGGATCGGCGGCAACTTAAACCAGATAGCCCGAACGCTGAACGAGTGGCACAGCCCCTACCCGCAGCTTGCCGGGGAGGTACGGGCGGCGGTTTCCGACCTTGCTGCCCTAAAGTTTGAAGTCTTGCAGAAAGTGGGTGACGCTGTTGGCAACATTCAAACATATCAGCTCTAAAAATGCCGACTATGGCGCAGCGGAAGCCTATCTCACATTTGAGCATGACGAGTTTACCATGAAGCCCACCCTTGATGAAAACGGGCGGCTGATACCGAGGAAGGATTACCGCATTTCTTCCCTTAACTGCGGGGGCGAGGATTTCGCCGTTGCCTGTATGCGAGCCAATCTCCGCTATGAGAAAAACCAAAAACGAGAAGATGTGAAAAGCCACCACTATATCATCAGCTTTGACCCACGGGACGGGACAGACAACGGCTTGACCGTAGACCGGGCGCAGGAACTGGGCGAGCAGTTCTGCAA
>NZ_JBDPGY010000042.1:0-9296 GCF_039841815.1 Ruminococcus sp. 1001136sp1
TGTGAATTGTCAAGGTGCTCCGGCTACTGAAAAGTAGTCGGGGATTTTTCTATCATACCTAAAAATTAAGCGCTTACTTTACCTATCCCTTAGGAACTAAGGGCGCACTTCTATACCTACTTAGTGGCAGGTATTGGTGCGCCTTTTCTCATGCGAAAAGGAATTGCGGGAATTCTCCCGGACAAGCCTTCGCCTTGTGATTATTTTTTCTTCCTGCCACGGCCATTGCCTCTTACCGGCTTACATAAATCTGAGTAGCGTTGTAATATATAATCTAACAATAAGCTGTATTTTTTGAGATTTCAAATACTATGCATTAATCATTGTCCAGCTGATCTGCTTGCAGGACATCTGCGTCCGCCAATAGATCCATTGTTTCACCCTGGATATATTTTAACGGATTTGGGAATACTTCTTCACTGCAATATTTTGCTTTTTTCTCTGAGAGAGTTATTGGAGAAATGTCAAGTTCATTAAAATAAGGCATGGCACCGGAAAGTATATCTGGATCAAGGTGATTTTTTTGTGAATCAAGTCCATGTCTTTTTTTGACTGCATATAATACATTTAACATTTTACGTTTTACTCCCTTTGAGTAACGGCTGTTCGCAATTTGTTCACGAGCATCGCTATACAGTAGAAAATCACCAGCACCGTACATTTGTTTCAGAAGCTTGCACAGAGTTTCACGAGGACGCGTATTGGTGCCATCTAATAGTTCTGATTCTGTACAATGACATTTCTTTTTATCACTTAATAGTTTTGTACGTTGTTCACGTAATTCTATTCGGAGCTGTCCAAGAGCATTATTGAGCTCTTGCGGATCGTCCAGGTATCCCTGAGCATTTTTTATCTGTAGCTGTGGATATTTCAAATATATTGAAAGCTCATAACTTTTACAACTGATCGTAATAGCGAAGGTTTCAGGAGTACTTCTTTTCTGTTTTTGATTATAATATTTTTTTACTTTGAAACGATGAGGAATTTTAGCTTGTTTGAGTAAATATAAATATATTTCAGCTGTTTCCTGGTCGTAAAACCATAGGTTACAACAGTAGTCGATTCTGCGAAATTTACCATCGTTCAATATATTTTCACTTATATTACATAATTTTGTTAATACAGAACTGACAGTGATGGGAAGCTTTTTTAGATTAGCTTTTTCAATGATACGGGTGTATAGTTTCGTATATTCGCCGGTCAATATGCGAGGATTGATTGTAAAGTTAATATAATATACTGGATTATAGCTTTGGGGATCATATGTCGTAAATTCTATTCTGTTTATACCTAAAGAACGATAATCTGTAGTGGTATATTTTACGAAGTAATCTGTTTTGTGTGCCGCTCTTTTTTTTATCAATAGATCAAAGAGCGCAAAGTAAGTTTCCGAAGAAACTCGAAATCCATAGGTAAAGGTATGTATTGCCATTGCGGCATTGTTTTCTTGCTGGAGTAACACTTGGTTCATTTCTTATTTCCTCCTGTTTTGGGGTTTTAGTACACGCATTCTTGATTTCGCCAATTTTCGCTCTGGGTGGATGCTACTGCATTGGGAGAGTATATTTTGGTTGAAAAAAAGATTTCTGTAAGGTATATATAATGGAACTTATGCGGTGCCATTTATACACCGTATTACGATATTGTTATACGAAAATGATTTTTTGTATTTAAATGACGACAAACAGTCAGATAAGAATATCATTAAGGAAGGAGCGGGCGCTATGTTAGAAACGATACCCGAAATATTAACATTGATTCAGTGTCAAGAACTATTGCATATTGGAAGAACAACGATATTGAACATGATAAAACAGGAAGAGATAAAGGCATTTAAGGTTAGAGGCAGATGGAGAATACGAAAAGAGGATTTGGAGGAATATTTGGCAAAAGCAGACAGATTTTGAACGAATAGTAGAAAATAAAAGCAGCTTGGTTTTTAGTCCCAAGCTGCTTAAGTTAATGAATCTGTCTATTAAAAATTATTTTTATGCCTATAGGCTGTGTTTTGAAAATTCAAATATCAGATTGTCAAGGGAAGACTGAATGTTATCTGATAAATTACGATACATTTTAAGATGCTGTAGTTCTGCATCCGTGAGATTTTCTTCGTTATAAGCTCCAGGACGTTGTGGATTATCAGTATTGCCGATAAGGTAATCCACAGATGTATTAAAATAATCCGCTAATTTGATTAAGGTTGCGATATCTGGCTCGGTAATTTGGTTTTCGTATTTGTATATAGTTTGCTGTGAGAGGTCTAAACGCAATGCCAGCTGCTGCTGACTTAAGTTTTTGGATAGGCGTAAAGTTTTTAAATTTTTCATGTTATCGGTCTCTCCTTTACTGCTATTTTAGCAAGAATATGCAGTACAAAATAAACTATAATGTTGTTGAAAATAAAACTAAAAAAGCGTATAATGAAGGAAACTTTAATAACGAATGATAAATGTACGAGGTGGTTTTATGGGAGACAATCATAGGAGCGAAAAGAAAAGTAAAACAACATATGTTGTTGGAAGCATTGTGCTTACTGCGGCTGCATTTGTTGTAGTTCCAAAGGTAATGGAATGGAGCGCAAGTAAGCTATACAATCAAAAAGTAAAACAAAAACCAAAAGATGAAGATGACTGGGGACCGGAAATTGTAAAAACAGATAGTCTGAAAAAGGAGAAGGAAAATGCTGAATTATAGTACAGAAGAAATGGCGCATGAGCTATTGCAAACAATTCAAAAGGAATATAAAAGTCTGAATAAATTCAATATAATGGTATTGGGGAAAACTGGGGTTGGAAAGAGTACTTTAATTAATAATTTATTCAGTGAGAAAATTGTTGAAACAGGTATTGGACGACCAGTTACGCAAGAAATCAAGAAAATAGAGAAAGAAGGATTCCCATTAGCTTTGTATGACGTACCTGGTCTGGAATTAGATGGGGAAAATGATGTAGATAATCTTTTAAATCAGATTTTAGGGGAGATTGCCAAAGGTGTAAGAAGTGGTAACTTAGATCAAGCAATTCACTGTATTTGCTACTGCGTTAGTACACCAGTTCATCGTTTTGAGCAAGCTGAAATTGATTTTTTGAAAAAGTTTATAAATGGTGCAGGAATGTATAATGTACCGATTATTATTGTCTTGACACAATCTTATTCTAAAAGAGATGCTAAGGAAATGCTGAATGCGATTAAAATGGAAAATCTGAACGTGGTTGATATTATTCCAGTCTTGGCAGAGGATTACGAAATTGATGAAGATTATACTGCAAAAGCCTATGGATTAGACCGATTGGCTGAAATAATCCTTCAAGTAATTCCGGAATCAGTAAAAAAGACTTTTGTTGCAATTCAATGTGTAGACTTGAAAATGAAGGTTGATAAAGCAAATTCTATAGTAGCTGTAGCTGCCGCAACAGCTGCGGCTACAGGTGCAAGTCCAATTCCATTTTCAGACGCAGCATTACTTGTTCCAGAGGAACTGGCAATGATGGCAAAGATAACAAGGACATTTGGTCTATCGATTGCAAAAGGAACTCTAAGTACTATTATTTCAGGTACAATTGGAACAGCTGGGGCAACAGTACTTGGCAAAACGATTGTCGCTGCAATAATAAAGACCATACCTGGAGCGGGTTCTATAGTTGGAGGTGCTATTTCAGCTGCGACAGCTGCGGCATTAACAGCAGCATTGGGAGAAGCATACATTGCTGTTTTAGTTCAGATTAGTAAAGGTCAAATAAGCATACAGGAATTAGATACAGAAAAAGGAAAGAAGGAGATTAGGGAAATCTTCAATTCTAGACTAAAAGTAAAAAGAGATAAAAAAGGACAGCCTAAGTAATTGATGTGTTTATTGCGTAGAGCTGAAAGTTATATTGATGTAATATTTCCACGAAGGAGGAAACCAATTACATAACAAATAGCAACCTGTTATACGGAGCTGAAACGTGAGTATGCGTTTCAGCTCTTTTACGTTCATCAAAAAGGAGGCATGAAATGTTAAATTACAAAGAGTTCATGGAGGCATTAAAACAAACGATTTATTCACAGACAGGCTGGAAATCTGACTGTATGGGGAGTCTGACGGATGAAGGACCGACATCTGACACGACATTGGAAATTCATTATATGAATACAGACAGAGATGCATCTGTTATTTCAATCAGAGTCCCGGAACTGTATGCCAGATACCAGATTGGGGAAAGTATTACATCCATAGCAGATTCAGTTATCGGGACGATCCGTGAGGATGACAGATTCTGTCTGGCACAGGCAGTCAGCCAGTGCAAAAATTATGAGCTGGCAAAAGAGCGTTTATTTATTAGTGCAGAAAGTATTTACAATGAGGAAGAACTGACACAGTGCGTATATCAGACTGTCGGTGATATTGCAATTTGTCCAAACCTTAAACTGTTAGACCGAAACGGTAAGATGATCGGACTGAAAGTTGCCCCGGAATTTCTAAAATTATGGAAGACAGATGAAAACGAAGTAATAAAGGCTGCAGTGAGGAATTCATCAAAATTATATCCTGCCAGATATTACAACTTTCTGAAAGCCCTGTTTATGCAGGAGTATAAAGGGGAAGATTTCATGGAAGAGGACAGTTCTTCCATCCTTCTGGAAGGAAATGGGGACAAGTGTATCAGCACCACCATACTACAGCATGGTGCAGCTGCAATTTTCTATCCTGGAATCTGCAGAAAAATCTGTGAAGTATTGGGTGCAGAAAGCTTATATCTGGTGTTTACATCTGTCCATGAAGTCATGGTATCCGCAGTAAGGGCGGATTTATCAGTGGAAGAAATGCAGAGAAGACTGCACAACGGATCCAGGACAGTAAAAGAACCAGAAGAGAAGCTGACAGAACAGATCTATTGCTATGATGGAAAAAGTAACTGCATCCGTCTGGCAAAAGGTGAGGGAAAAGTATTTCAGTGTGATGAATAAGGGGGAAGCGTAATTGCAGAGAATTATTATCAGTATTTTATCAGCAGCAGTTGTAATATGGGACGAGATCATGAAAAGAAAAGGAGAGAAATGATTATGGCAGCAAACGTAGAGAGTATGTTTTATACAAGAGAGAAACCTTGGCATGGACTGGGAATCATGGTAGCAGAAGCACCAAATTCCAAAGATGCATTACGGCTTGCAGGGCTTAACTGGAAAGTTCTCCAGGAGCCAGTCTACACAGAAAATAAAGAACTGCTCCAGGGGTACAAAGCGAATGTAAGGGGTTCTGATCGAAAGGTGTTAGGCGTGGTAACGGATCGTTACAAAGTAATCCAGAATGAAGAAGCTTTTGCTTTTACAGACGCATTACTTGGTGAGGGCATCCGTTATGAGACAGCCGGTTCCTTACAGGAAGGGCGCCGTGTATGGATGCTTGCCAGACTGCCAAGGGAATTTATCATTGGCGGTGAGCGAATCAGCCCCTATATGGTATTTTCCAATACCCACGATGGATCGGGAGCCGTGAAGACTGCCCTTACACCAATCCGTGTAGTCTGCAATAACACACTGAACCTGGCGCTTCGTACTGCAAAGCGTAGCTGGTCTATGATCCATACAGGGGATATCAGTGGAAAAATTGAAGAAGCCAAGAACACTCTGCTTTTGGCAGATGAATACATGACTGCGCTGGGACAGGAATTTGAGAATCTGAGGAAAATCAAGCTGTCAGAGAAACAGGTATTGGATTATATTAAGATTCTTCTTCCAATGGAAGAAAATTATTCTCTGCTTCAGAAACGTGGTGTAGAAAAACTGAGAGCAGACATGAAAATGAGATATTTTGATGCACCTGATCTGAAAGACGTTGGAAACAACGGATATAGATTTGTAAATGCGGTATCTGATTTTGCAACACATTCTACGCCAAGAAGAAAGACAGCAAATTATAAAGAGAATATTTTCGCCAGAACAGCAGACGGCAACCCAATGATTGACCGGGCATACCAGCTGGTCAAGGCAGCATGAATTACCGATGGGACTATCGCAATAAGCAGTTTTATACAGAATATGGATGTTAATCATAATTAAATCTATATCTTGTATGGATATCAGCGGATGCGATAGTCCTATGTTATTTCAGAGTATAGGAGACGAACATAATGAAGCAAAAAGTGAAAGAGGAATTAAAACAGGAGTTTGTCCAGAAACTTTACGGAGAATTTTCCACTTACAGAGAACATCTGCTGAGTGAAAACCCGATGGATCTGATCGCCGAGGCATACAAGATTGAAACATTTTCCTCGTTATATGAGGTGCTTCTGGCAAAATCTGCACAGCTTAGTGACGTTGCGCTTTTAAACCTTTTGAATATGTCAAGCGGGATTCTGGAAGGTATGTACAAGAAATGGCTTGGTGTAAAAGACCATTCCTATCAGGAACTGGAAGAGTATGTGGGACATGAGGTCGAAGATCTGGAAGGATATGACCTTCCAGAAGTAGTATAAATAGTTAAGACTGTAAGAAATAAAAAGCAGGAAAGTTGAAAAACAGGAGGACAGGAATTATGAGACGAAAAATGACACCGACAGGAAACCTTACAAGAGAAGAATGGTTACAGCTTAGAAGAAACGGAATCGGCGGTTCTGATGCTTCTGTGATTATGGGAAAGAATCCTTACAGAAGTATTTTACAGCTGTGGGAAGAAAAAACAGGAAAGCTGCCAGTTTCAGATAATGGAAATGAATTTACTTACTGGGGGAATGTGATGGAACCGATTATCCGCAAGGAGTTTATGAACCGTACCGGGCTTAAGGTGCGCCAGAAACATGCAATGATTTTTCACGAAGAGTATCCGTATCTGTTTGCAGATGTAGACGGAATTGTTACAGATGAGCGGGGGGAGAAATGTATCTTTGAAGCAAAGACAGCGAGCCAGTATAAGGCTGACCAGTGGGAAAATGGTGTACCCGAGGAATATGTATTGCAGGTACAGCATTATCTGGCAGTTTGCGGCATGAATAAGGCATATATAGCAGCACTGATTGGCGGCAATAAATTTGTCTTCACTACAATTTACAGAGATGATTCATTAATTGAAGAACTGACCGCCAGGGAAAAGGAGTTCTGGGAAGAGTGCGTACTTACAGGCACAGAGCCTGTTGTAGATGATTCTGAGGCAACCCGGGAATATCTGAATGAAAAATATAGTGATTCAGTAGCGGATACGATTCAGCTTGAAGCAGATATGAAAAAGGTTATAGCACAGTACCAGGATGTTGATTACAAGGTGAAAGAACTTGAAAAGCAGAAGACAGGGCTGGCTAACCGGATTAAGGCTGTGATGGGGGAGTACGAGACTGGTGAATTAGATGGAATCGTTGTTTCCTGGAAGAAAATCAGCCGGGAATCTGTGGACAGCAGAAGACTCCGCAAGGAAAAGCCAGAGATATTTGCAGAATACAGCAATGTCAGCTCATATAGAAAATTATCTGTTGCGTAGTGATTACAGGGGGAAAGATTATGGCAGAAAAAAGAATCCGGAATTTAAATCCGGAAGAGATTGAGTGCCGTGTAGGTGCAATCATGGAGCAGGGAATCACTCTGCTCCTTTATAAAAATGCAAGGGTAGATCAGATGATACTGGATGAAGTGTTTGGAATCTGCGGATGGCAGAGAAGGCATAATATGATTGGAAATGAGCTGTACTGTATCCTCAGCATCTGGGATGATGAGAAAAAGCAGTGGGTTCAGAAAGAAGACGTAGGAACAGAAAGCGACTATGAAAAGGCGAAAGGTGCCGCATCGGACTCTTTTAAACGAGCCTGCTTTAATATTGGTATTGGACGGGAGCTGTATTCGGCTCCTTTTATTTATATTCCCATAAATAAAGTGCGGATGGGCGAGAAGAATGGGAGAAAGTCTGTGAAGGACAGCTTTTCAGTGAAAACTATCCAGACCACCGCCGACAAGGTGATCACAGCACTGGAGATTGTAAACCAGAGAAGTGAAACGGTATATAGCTATCAGGTGGCACAGACAGCTTCTGTTCAGGTGACAAAGCCTGATGATGAGAAAACACAAGTCCAGAGAATATCAGATGGGGAAATTCAGATTCTGTATGCGGAGCTTGGAAGAACAGGAGTTACGATGCAGCAGATCCTGAAACGGTATGGAATCACATCTATACAGGAACTGGATCAGGTGACTTATAAAAGAGCGCTCAATGGGTTGAAGCGAACCAAAAGTGCAGCATAAAGCAAAGAAAATGGAGGATAAATCAATATGGATTATAAAGAATTTGTGGAAGAACTGGTAAGGGAAATCAAGAAAGAGACAGGATTCAGAGTGGAATTTTGTGCAGCGGATGAAGAGGAAACACAGGATTGTATGAATGTGTACACGAATGAAAACGGAAAGCTTCGTCTGCTGACAGAGAAAACATATTGTAAAATGAAAACAGAAGGAAAAACACTCACTGAGATTGTACAGGCGGTCAAACAGTCAACAGATAATTTCCTGAAAATGGGAATCCCAGGCAAGCTGAAACAGCTGCAGTGCTATGAACAGGTAAAGGGCGAGCTGTTTATCAGACCACTTAATATGGAAAAGAAAAAGGAAGAACTGGAAAATTCTCTTTACAAGCAGAACGGAGAAATCGCATTGACTTTATATATGAAAATCTCTGACGAGGATGGAAAGCTTACGAGCTGTAAAGTACCTTTAAGCTATGTCGAGAAATGGCCTGTAAAGGAAGAGAATGTTTTTGAGGAAGCTATGAAAAATACTATGTCGATGATGCCGCCAAGAGTATGCGAATTATTGAAACTGGTTCTGAATCCGGCTTATGAGGGAGAGGATATCTATGCTTCTGACTATATTCCGGAAAAAGGCGGGATAGGAAACTGTATGAGTACAAGTTCAAAAACAAATGGGGCAGTGGCAATCTTTTATCCGGGAGTTGCAAAGACATTTTGTCATAAGCTTGGGGCAGATGGCTTGTATCTGGTATTTACAAGTGTTCATGAGGTGATGATTCATGATGAGGAAAGTGTGGAGCCTGAAAATTTGAAAACAATTCTGGAAGAGACAATAAAAGAAGCAATCCCGGAAGAGGATGTGCTTACCAGACATATTTATCACTATGATCTGAAATCAGACCAGATCGAAATGCTAGCGGCATAGTGTTACAAGTGAGTTTCTGGCTGGTGATTTTCGGATGACCGGGATCACCAGCTAGGAATGTAAGATCAAAAAGGTATCAAATCTAACGACCGTCAGATCTGGAACGGTATATACCGTGGCAAAGCTAGTGGAATGGGTTACTTTTGATACTTTTTTTTACA
>NZ_JBDPGY010000043.1:0-8074 GCF_039841815.1 Ruminococcus sp. 1001136sp1
ACAGGAAACAGAACCAGTGCGCCGGGAGCTGCAATCTGTAATTCTGGCGGAAGCATCGGACTGGCAGGTGGTACTATTACAGGAAACCAGTCTGAGGGCATTGTAAATGAAGCTGCTGAGATCACAGGTGGAGCTATTTACAGCTTAGGTGAGATCCGTGTTTCCGGTACTGTGATTGTGAAGGACAACAGGGATGATGGCATTGATGATAACAGTATTGTTTTAGGCGGTGATAGCGCATATATTGTTGCAATTGGCGAGCTTGCTGAGACTGCAAATCTTCAGGTGAGAAGAAGTGATGCAGCAGCTGGAAAAATTATTGTAAAGGTCGGCACTGATGATAAAGGTACTGCGCTTACTACTATGGAGAATATTCTGGCACATGTTCATTATCTGGACTCTACAGAGTTTACCATTAACAGCCAGACTGGAATGTTGGAGAAAATTTTTAGCACTATGATGCTGACCGCAGATTCTCTTTCTTGGAGTAATGCGTATGAGCATACTGTTGATCTGACTTTTCATACCAATGATGCTGGTGTTGGAGGAAGATATTATGTGACCTGGGTGAAGAAATCTGATTCTACACCTGGATTCGAAGCAGTAAAGAGCAATTATAAAAGCTCTGGAGATATTGCAAGCTCTGCAAGCGTACAGTTGACAGATGTAGCTTATGATACAGCCATTAAAGTAGTTGTATATGCTGAGGATTCCAAGGGACTTGAAGCAGTTGCACCACTTGTACTCACATTAAAGGCGAAAGCAAGTACTCCCACAGAAACTCCGGTTACTACCACACCGACTCCAACCACTCGTGCAACTATTAACCCGTCTGTCAGCGAGAGCAAGGTAACTGGATTGGAAGAGCCTTTAGCATTTTATCCGAAACAGATGTACGATTTCACAGTAATTGGTGCAGGGACTGACAATACAAACCCGATTAAAGGTGATACCAAGTGGATTCCATATGGCTGGTCAATGGAGAAAAATAATATTGATGGAGGATATCAGAAGAGCTGGTCTATTGGAAATGTAAATGGTATTGAACATGAAGAAACATTTACAATGTATATATTTTTCCAGAAGTTCATATACAATGGCTCTGAATGGGACGCTACTTTTATAAGAGATTCGCTTCCAACAACTTTTAAATCAAAAGAAATACAGTTGATTGCATCACCGATACCAACGCCTGCAGTCAATCCAACCTCAACGCCAGCTCCAACGACAACGACACCTATTCCGGTCTATACTCCAAGCGTATCTCAAAGTACGGTAAAAGGTTTGGAAGAGCCGCTTACCTTTACCTCTGGAAAAACATATCAATTTATAGTTACTGGAGTTGGAACTCAGAACACAAATCCTGTTAATGGAGACTGGCAGTGGAGACCATTATATTGGAGCTTAAATGCGAATCCAACAGCAAGCCAGAGACAGACAATAGGTAGAATTGGAAACAATAATGGTATTACCAAATCTGGAACATATGATATGTACATATTCTTCCAGAAGTATTTGTATGATGGTGTTCGTAAAATGTGGCTTCCATCAGATGATATTCAGAGTATGAAGTACCAGTTCTCAGTTAAGGCAGTATCTCTAATTCCGTCTTCACTTACATTGAAAAAAGGTAAAACATCTACTCTGAAACCAGCTTCCTCATGGAAGAATGTTAAGTATTCTACTTCCAACAAGAAAATTGTAACAGTTAATAAAAAGGGCAAGGTTAAAGGTATTTCGGCAGGCACTGCGAAGATTACAGTAAAATCAGGTTCTAAAAGGGCTGTGTGCACAATAACAGTACCAGGCACGACAGCAATTAAGAACATTAAATCCTCTATAAATGTAAAGAAGGGTAAGAGCACGACATTGAAACCTAAACTTTCATATGCTGGAAGCCCAGATACAGTTACATATAAATCCTCAAACAAGAAGATTGCGATTGTTAGTAAATATGGAAAAATAACAGGTAAAAAGAAAGGCACTGCAACTATTACGATTAAGTCTGGAAAAATTACAAAGAAGTGTAAAGTGAAAGTTAAGTAATACATATAGGGTATACTGGATATTATCTGGTATGCCCTATTTTTTCGCTCTGTTGCCAGATTGGAAAATAATTTTTGGTTTATATACCGCCATGTATCTGACCGGGGCATGTAAAAATTCCAGAGTTTATAAGTACCCCCCCCCTGGGGAGCAGTGGTAGTGCTTTTATGGCTAGTAAAAAGTCCCCCCCTTCCACCTTTAAATATATATTGTTAAAAAAATAACGATATAATCACATTTTGAAATGTTGAGATAGCAGTATTTATAAGGGATTGCGCACGAAGTCAATTAAAATATGGTATCGCGGAGATATCGTATTTTCCCATATTTTTTATGGGTTCATATAAAATGGAATGTTAAAAAATTAACACAAAATGACTACTAGTCATTCTTTTAATACCCCACAAAGCCTTATTTTTTCTTACATCTTGGCGATAACAAATGGTTGAATTTTGACTCTTTGAAAAGCCAGTAAAATAAAGGGTTTGCAAGGGGTGATTTTTATACTGTATCGCCTTGGGTTTATCGTGGCTCTGTGTGGCTGATATATAATATTCCCGGGAAGGTTGATTCCAAAACAGCATCAGTCCCGGTTTCATATAACAAAAGAGCATATGTGGCGGTATGCTCTGTAACAATAGATAAGCCTATTATGAAGCTTTAGCATTATTTACAAGATTATTTTTGAAAGAACTAATCCATTCAAAGATAATAGGGATAATTATTGCACTAGCTATAAATTCGAGAACAGCTGTACTAGCTTCTTGCATTCTGAATATAGGTTGATAACGGTTAAAAACAACAGTACATACTAAAGCCATTATAAGTGAGATACGAAATGAAATTGCAATTATTCTTTTATCTGAAAGATTTAATAACCAGTTTAGCATTTGTTTTAGAGCTTTCCTCAACATTCTTATTAAGAGACTAAGCAAACCAATAGAAGAACTAATTGATGAAAGGGATATATTAATAAGTGCAAGAAAACTATCAAAAATAAACGTAATTGGTAATAAAATGTATCGGATCCAATGTATAAAGTACGGCTGTCTTCCAATTAGTTCCCATTGAAAAATAAGAGTTGATTTTAATTTGGGAGTTTCTTCAATTTTATTTATCCAGTATTGTTCAAAATCTGTTATCTTATTTTTCAATAATAATTTGATATATAATTTTTTTAGAACACCTATAATATTAATTAGTAATTCTGAAAGTAAAGCGCAAAGGATAAAAATATACAGAGAGAATAATATAATATGGGACAAGGCTATTAACATGTCCGACATATAAACATTAGTAGTTTCATATAGTTCCTTTAGTAAAATTTTAAAAATATTCTGTATATTTAAAAACCATATTGTATATGCTAATATATTAATTGCAGTCCATTCAATAGAGGATAACTTGCCAATATCATTTGATATTACTACTTTTTTTATAATTCCAATTGCGTGACAGAAAGTGACAATTCCTTTTATACATATGGGTATTGAAATAATAGCAATTAGCCAATATAGATTTTGAATTCTTTTTATCCAAATCAATAGGACTGGTGCAGCAATTATAAGGATTGCTGAAATGGAAATTGCTGACTCTATGTGATTTTTCCAAGTGAATTTTTGACTGCTATTGTTTGGAGCATTTATTTTGGCATTATTTTTAGATGGCTTCAATAAATTTTCTATTGTTTGGATAATAAGTGTAGTAAAAATAGATATTGGAAATATAAAATAAAATATACGATCTAATACATTTAAAATTAACATGATTATCCTCTAATAAAACAAGATTATCAGTATACCAGTTTATTTTAGGTATACAGGAAAATAAATTTTAGTAATCATTTACAGTATTGCCATATTACATTATCTTTTGGACTTTGAATGTGCATTTTGTATTCTGATTATGGCTGGAGATATGTAGCAAATCTTATAAAACCAGTATAAAACCATTTCAGTCAGAATACAACAAAAAGCTACCGGATCAGACAATACCCGATAGCTTTATATCATTTTCTACGTTTCATTGCTTTTATCAAATTAAGTAATGCTTGAATTTCTTCTTCGGTTAGACCGGATAAATCCAGTTCCCGGATGTTCTCTAATCCAAGTAAATAGTCTGTTGACACTCTGAAGATTTTGGAAATATTAATCAGTATATCATAAGAGGGCAATCTAAGTCCTGTTTCGTAGGCGCTTATAACAGATTTTGTTACACCAAGTTTTTGTGCAACTTGTGCTTGGGTGAATCCATTTTGTAAACGAAGAGTTTTTAAATTGTTACCAAAATCAACCATATCAAATCCCCTTTCTGTAAAATAATACTATATAATTGGATTTTATTTGGTGGATTATGTGTTTAATTAGTTGACTTTTCTATACCATAAGCGTATAATTTTCCTCATAGATAACTGAATAAGGGGCAAAGCCGGGGAAACCTGGTGGCGCAAAGCTATAGGGCCTGTAAAATGGTAGCCAGTTGCAATTGAACGTGAAGAGAGCATTACTTGCCTGAAGTGTATTCCGGTGAGTAGTGCTTTTATTTTGAGGAGAGAGCAGATGTTTGGATCAAGAAAACCGTATGAAGGTTGTTATGAATTTACTAGCTTAATGGTTAATGACTGGAATAAGAAAATATTTTTGGATTATTTTGCGTATGATACAGTAAAAAAAATGGAATTAGGATATGCAGAAGTTTCATACTATGATAATTTTGACAAACGTGTAGAGTCTGTTTCTGGTCCTTTATCTTTCTTTGTGGAAGATAACGATGATAAAGGTATGACTTATTCTGCTATGGAGAATAAAAGAAATGCATATCGTTTGAATCTTGAAATAATACCAGGAAGATCTGAATATCACCTTATATATACAAATATACATGATGAATTGAAAATATATGATGATAGTGATAAATTGATTGTTTATATTGTACCTACTGATAAAGAGGAAGATTGGCGAAAAATAAAATTTTATTCTTTAGATGACTTTAATAGAGCAGAGATTTATTTCTACTTTGCAAGCAGAAAAAAAGATTATTCATATTTGATCCCGAAAAAACCAGAAGTAAAAGAGGTGGAGATTTCAGATATGATAAGAGCAGATTTAAATGAAGATTTACAAAAAGTTATAAATAATATGTATTCATTAGCTGATTCTTTGGATAATGCTGGACTTGGAATGAAACAAATGGGCGACACATCTACTAAAGAAGCTTTACGAATAGAATTATTGGTGTATATGATTTATTTGGCTGGAGCAGATAGAGATATTGCTTCAGAAGAAGTTGAAATGATAAATAATTATTTTGATTTTAATTTATCGGCAGAATACATAAAAGATTTTATTATAAGTAACAAAATTAATGATGAAAATTTTGGAAAAAAAATCCCAGCAATAATCCAACTATTTGTAAAAATTGATAATACTTTATTATCGCAGCAAAATAATGAATCGTATTCGTTTGTGAGTGTATTAATGTATCAAACATATGAGGCGTTTGGAAAAGAATTATTAGCATGTGATGAAAACGTTAGTGAAAAAGAGATTGACACTTTGACGGTTTATCTTGAAAATTTGCGTAATTATATTCAGAGAGAATTACATTATAATGGTGTCATTACTTTTGAAAGTCTAATAATTGGCAAAAGTAAATTTACACAGACTTTTGATAAGAAACAAGAAGAGCAAAATTACACCAAAGACGAAGAATTAACTCTTCCAGAACTTTTGCACGAGCTTAATTCGTTAATAGGGTTAGAAAATGTCAAGAAGGATGTAAATTCATTAATTAATTTGTTACAAATTAGAAAAATACGAGAAGAAAGAGGTATGGTGCAAACTCCAATGTCGTTGCATTTAGTGTTTTCAGGAAATCCAGGAACAGGAAAAACTACTGTAGCTCGATTACTGGCAAAGATATATTGCAAGTTGGGAATATTATCAAAGGGTCATTTAGTAGAAGTAGATCGATCTGGATTAGTAGGTGGATATGTCGGGCAAACTGCGTTGAAAGTACAAGATGTAATACAAAAATCTCTTGGAGGTATTTTATTTATAGATGAAGCGTATTCTTTGACTGCAAATAAAGGTGAAAATGATTATGGATATGAAGCTGTAGATACGTTGCTTAAAGGAATGGAAGATCATAGAGATGATTTAGTTGTTATTGTAGCTGGATATCCTGATTTGATGAAAGAATTTCTTATGTCAAATCCTGGGCTAAGATCCAGATTTAATAAGTATATTAATTTTGAAGATTATTCACCAGAAGAACTGAAAGATATTTTCAAAAATCTTTGTCAAAAATCCGGATACACTGCTAATACAGAAACGATGGAATATGTGAAAAAATATTTTACCAAAAGAGCATCCATGGCAGATGTAAGTTTTGCGAATGGACGAGATGTAAGAAATTATTTTGAAATAGCCATGGTGAATCAAGCAAATCGTTTATCTTTGAAACAAGAGCTTTCTAATGAAGAATTAGTAAAATTGGAACTAAGCGATGTAGAAAATATAGAACTTTGATAAATAATGGCATAGAGGAGAATGACGATGAAATGTGACAGTTGTGGAGGAAATCTTATTATACAAGAAAATGGTGAAGATGCTATTTGCGAAAAATGTGGAAAAAAATATACAGTAGATCAGATGAAAATAAAAAGACTAGAAAATTTTAATTGTATTGAAGAAAATATGTTGGCTTATGATAAAAAGAAGCAGATTTCAGACTTGGAAGATAAAGCTGGAAAAGCATATGATCGCAAGAATTATTCAGAAGCGTATAATTATTATTCTCAGATCGTAGAATTAAGTCCGAATTATTGGTTTGCTTTGTTTAGAAAAAGTATTTGCATAGGTTGGAATAGTAATTTACAAAATATGCATAAAGATGAAGTGACAAGTGGAATTTCTGAAGCGCTTAAATTATTATATTCAAACGAAACGCAAACAATTCAGTTAAAAAGTGATGGTTCTTTAATTGTTGTTGTAGAATTATGTAATTGGATTAATAGTATCAATGCATTAGCAATTCAAAAATGCTTTCAATATGCCTTTAAAATTGCTAATATTATAGAAGAATTTTATCATCAGGAACAGATAATTGCAGAACTTATAGAATTTGATTTGGGGATAATTACAGAATTTGTATTTAAAAACTATCAAGATAAAAATTCTATGGAAACTGTACTTAATCAAATTTGTAAATTTGGAAAAGAAATTGTAGATAATATGTGTAGCACGAATATAATAAATGGTAGGAATATGCATCCGGATTCTAAAACCCAACGTCTTGGTTCTGAATTAAATTCATTTATTGACAATTTTCAACGTGATATTCAAAAGTGGAAAAGAGAATATAAAAAAGAGTGTGAAGAACGGATTAGATTAGAGAAAGAAGAAAGGCAAAAAAAATATTGGGAAGCACATGCTGAAGAAAAGAAGGAATATGAAATAAAGCAGGTAGAAATAAAGAATGAGATAGATAGCCTAAACAATGTTATTGGAGAATATAACAAACGTATTTTGGAAATTAAGCAGATTCTTTCAAATAAAATTGAAGGCGAAAAATTATTAGGAGAATACATTTCTGAGCAGGTAGAATTGCAAAATGAAAAATCTAAACTTGGATTGTTTGCTGGAAAGAAAAAAAGAGCAATTCAAGAACAAATTAACTCATTACAAAGTAAAATTAATGAACTTCAAGGAAATATCGAGGGGAAAAGAAGAAATATTAAAATAGAAGTATCTAAAAAAGTTGCTGCAGTTGAAAAGGAGTGTAAACCTTTCAAAGAAAAAGTTGAAAAGCTTGAATTGGAGAGAACAAGAATTAATAATGAACTAACAAAAGAGCGCTAACACACCACAATAGGGATGTAACCTCACACCGGGGCTGCATCCCTATTTTTTCGCTTCCAGATCATCAAATTTATTGTGCAATATGACGAATGTTGATTGTCAAGTAAAATTGACCCACTTTTACGTTTAATTTTGACCCACCTGAATTCAGAAATCACCTGATTTTC
>NZ_JBDPGY010000044.1:0-7611 GCF_039841815.1 Ruminococcus sp. 1001136sp1
AATCCAGCTAACATTTTCGAACGCTTTGAAGCCCGTCGCCAAGAGGATTTGAACCTCCGACCCCTCGCTTAGGAGGCACTTGTTCTATCCATTAAACTAACAGGACAAATACCGGATTTTTGGCTTAAAATCAAGGTTTTCAGCCATTTCAACGGCATTGGATTTTATGATTTAAAACTGACTTGCGTCAGCTGAATCAATCTTATATGATAAACTTTTTTGGTATGAAGCTATCGCCTTTTCCAAAAACGCATGTCCCCTTAATTGTGACATCACATAACAGAATCGAACTCAAATTCATTTTTCTATTATACGCCGAGGCGATAACTCTGGTCACCGCTTAGGAGCAACTTTTATGCAGGTTCAGACTAGTCCAACAGAGACAACCTATTCATTTATAAGTCCAGTAAAAAAGCGCCTTCCCGGACTATTTCTGTTCATATAAGATCATTGAAAATTATTCCGGATTTTTACATTTTCTGAGAAAATGATTGTACGCTTCTAATATAAAGCGCCAACTCCATCTATAATTTTTCAAATCATAAAATCCAACTATCCTGCCCATTTAAAAGCGGGAAATGAAATGTATGATACACTATTTTCTTTGTCAGATTTCTTCTAAATTATACATCAGATACCGCCATTTACGCAAGATGCTTTGACCACTATTTTACCTCTTTTTTCTCACATGCTCTGATTTGATCTCATAAATAAAACCGGCAGAGAATTTGCTCTCCACCGGTCTGCTTTTATCCTAATTATGTTCCCCTTGCATTGATTTTGCTAATGATGTCAGCAACACAGCCATTTCCGGATTGCTGAGAACTTTTGCAAGTAACTCTGCGTCCACTCCTTCTGGAACTTCCATCATCGTCCTCTTTTCTGTATCATGGATCTGCGGATTCAGATTCTTCCTGTTATAAAAGGAATCTTCCAACAGTGTCGCATTGCGCCGTCTGTCTTCATCTATGATATGCGAATATACTTCTGTAACCATATCTGCCTGTGCATGACCAGAATCTCCCTGTACCGCCTTTATATCACCGCCGTTCAGCTTAAGCTTATAGGTAACACTCATATGCCGGAAACTGTGAAACACAATCTGTGGTAAATCATGTTGTTTGATCAGCTTATTCAGAGAATCTCTGATATACGCACCGCCCCTTGGAAGTCCATATTCAGTAGCAAGGATAAGGCCATAGTCCTGGTATTCTTCCTGCAAAATATCCTTTATCTCCTCCTGCTGTGCTTTCCATGCAATCAGTTCTTCAGCTACGCTCCTGGGTAAAAACACTTTCCGTACGCTGCTTTCTGTTTTTGGTGTTTTCATAATGCGTACCGTCTTATTCGTTTTCCGCTCCTCTGGAAATATGACGATCACATCTTTGTATCATACGTTTCCCATTTCTGTTTCCGTTTTCCCTCTGTATCTTTACAGTAATATACGACACAATATTTGTTATTTTTCTTCTGTATCGAAGCCATGCTATACTTGCAGCCGTATGTATTTTACTGCTGACAAGTAATGTTTCTTTTGCAGTACTTGGGCTTTTTCTGGTAGGACTTGGTAACGGCCCGATTTTCCCTAATATAACTCACTTAACACCCATCCTCTATAAAAAAGAAACATCTCAGCCCATTATTGGAATCGAAATGGCTTTTTCAAACCTAAGTATCATGCTTACATCGGTACTCTTTGGTTTTCTGTCAGATATTACCGGTACTAAAATCTTCCCGGTTTTTATGGCAATTATGTTTGCTTTTATGGCCGGATGCACGATCATACTTAAAATAGGCGATTCCAGAATCCGTTAACAATCTTAACTCTATAAGCCTGATATTAATTTTAAAAGATTGCTGTTTTCACGCTACTATTCCGTACAAAATGAACAGCAACTTTAAAAGTCGATTTTATAACTGTTTTTTACTGACATTTTTACAAAAACACTTGACTTCCAGTACTCTTTAAGTACTAATATGTAATATACACAGATATATTTTCCGTATGTGTCAAACATATCTACATTGAATAATAATGCATATATTGACGCATCTATACTATGTTGCAATGCATGTATTATTGCATATAAAGGAGGAAATCGATAATGAAAACACGTAGATTGGGAAAAACAAATCTTCAGGTGAGTGAAATCGGCTTCGGTGGAGAATGGCTGGAACGTCATCCGGAAGAAGAGAGCATTGAGCTGATCCGCTATGCTTCATCAAAAGGAATCAACATTCTGGACTGCTGGATGGCAGACCCGAAATCCAGAGATATCATTGGAAAAGGAATCAAAGAAAACCGCAGTCAGTGGTTCATTCAGGGACATATTGGTTCTACATGGAAAGACAACCAGTATTTCCGTACCAGAGATATGAAATACGTCCGTCCTGCATTCGAAGATCTGTTAAAAAGACTGCAGACCGATTACATTGATCTCGGCATGATCCACTATATAGATTCCGAAGAAGAATGGGAACAAATTCAGCATTCCGATTACATGGACTATGTGATGGAATTAAAAAATACAGGTGTGATCCGCCACATCGGTATGAGTTCCCATAACCCTAAAGTAGCAGTCAAAGCTGCCGAATCCGGATTCGTGGAAATGATTCTTTTCAGCATCAATCCGGCTTTCGATATGCTTCCTGCAAGTGAAAATATTGATACCATGTTTGCAGATGAATTTGACAAAAATCTCAAGGGAATCGACCCGGACCGCGCGCGCTTATATAAGGTCTGTGAACAGAACGACGTCGGAATCACTGTTATGAAAGGCTTTGCCGGAGGAAGACTGTTCGATGAGAAGCGTTCTCCATTCGGTGTAACCTTAACACCAGTACAGTGTATCCACTATGCCCTGACCAGACCGGCTGTCTGTTCTATTATGTGCGGATATGATACAAAAGAGCAGATTGATGCTGCTACTGCTTACGAAAATGCTTCCGAGGAAGAAAAAGACTATGCATCCATACTTGCAAATGCACCACTTCACTCCTACCGTGGAGAATGTACTTACTGCGGTCACTGCAAACCTTGCGTATCCGATCTGGATATTGCAATGATCAATAAATTCTATGACCTTGCAACTATGCAGCCAACCGTACCGGCAACTGTACAGTCTCATTACGAACTTCTGAAACATAAAGCTTCCGAATGTATCGGATGTCAGGCATGCGAATCACGCTGTCCGTTTGGCGTTCCGATTGCAGAACGAATGAAAAAAACTGCTGAATTATTTGGATGCTAGACAAATTTTTCTGTAAATACAAAAGCAGACAATTCCCGGAACTCCAGGTTTGTCTGCTTTAATATTTTCTTTTTATTTTTCTTACTCAGTCAGAGAAGCTTTCTGTATTTGATAATAACCTACCGAATAACTATTTGATGTAAAACCACTCAACAATACAGTTATCTTTACTCTATAAATTCAAATCATGAAGTCTTCTTTCCACTCTTTTGTTCTACGCGGTTAAGATATACATAAAATCCAATGTTCAGCACAACTCCCACCATAGTTGAAATCGGTGCTGCCAGACCAATCTTTGTCAGGCTGGCGTTTGGCTGGATACTCATAAAATATGCCAGCGGGAGACGTACCAGAAGTGTCTGGATCAGTCCCTGTGTCATAACCCAGATGGTCTTATTGTTTCCGTTGAAATAACCTACCATACTGAAAAGAATCGCTGTCACAATCGTTTCCAATGCAAAACCTTTCAGATAAGCATAACCATTCTCAATAACAGCCGCATCTGTGGTGAAAAATCCTGCAAGCATATCACCTTTGAATATAACAAGCGCGAATACCAGACATCCGACAACCAGGCCGACTCCAATACCTGTAAACATAGATTTCTTCGCACGTTTTTTCTTTCCTGCTCCTATGTTCTGGGAAACAAAAGATGCCATGGACTGCATCAGCGCACTCGGCACAAGCATCGCAAAGTTTACGATTTTACATGCAACTCCGTAACCTGAAGATGCTTCCAGTCCCAGACGATTGACAAACGCACATAATGCCAGAAATGAAACCTGTGTCAGAAACTCCTGAAGGGCCAGTGGTAATCCGATTTTCAGGAATTTTTTACACTGCGGATTCAGACGGAAATCTTTTCTTGCAATGCTAAACGGAAGTTCTTTCTTTATCAGAAGAACTACTGCAAACACCACACTAAGTGCCTGTGCAGAAACGGTCGCAATCGCAGCTCCTGCTGCATCCATATGTAGTCCAGCCACGAGAGCCAAGTCTCCAATCACATTTACGATACATGCAACCAGAACAAACAGCAGTGGTGATTTGCTGTCTCCAAGTCCTCTGAAAATTGCAGACAGAAGATTATAAACTACAATGAAAAAGATACCGCCTCCGCAGATACGCACATAGCTGGCAGTCAGATCAACTGCCTCTTCCGGTGCCTGCATAAGTATAGAAATCGGATGAGCAAAACATACCATTACAATAAACAAAACAACCGAAATGATGGTAAAAACAATCGCTCCTCCACCAATAACTGCTCCTATCTTTTCCGGCTTCTTTTCACCAAGATATCTGGCGATCAGAACCGTAATACCCATGGCGAACTGAACTACCACAAACGTAACCAGGTTCAGTACCTGACTTCCTGTAGAAACAGCTGAAAGTCCGGAAGTTGAACCAAATCTTCCCACTACCAGCAAGTCAACAGCACCGTAGGCTGCCTGCAAAATTAATGCCCCAAGAACCGGCATCATAAAAGCTACCAGTTTCTTCAGAATACTTCCCTGCGTAAAATCCGCTTTATCACTTTTCATAATGTTCTCTCCTCTCACTCATAATCTCATAAAATTTCCCGATCGTACGGATCATGCAATCTGCATCTTCCTCTGAAATATCATCCAAATACGAAGATAGTTCATTGAAATAATGCTCATCATACTTCCGGGACAAAGCTTTTCCCGCTTCCGTAAGAGTAATAAAAGTGACACGACCATCATCAGGAGAGGATAATTTCTGGAGATATCCTTTCGTTTCCATTTCTTTTACTGTTCTGGTAACTCCCGGGCGCGGAATATTCAATGCGTCACTGATGTCTGATACTTTTACACAAATGCCCTGTTTTTCCATAGTCTGGATTTTATCCATGTATTGAATGTAAGATGGCATAACACCTTGCGGCAATGGCGGAAGCATTTCCCGTATCCGCTTTGCCAGATAACATGCATCAAACATTCTTTTGATTTTCTCATTTGTCATGTTAATCTCCTTGTATAATTACCTTAGTTAATTACCATTGGTAATTATATGAATGTTTTTCCGCTTTGTCAAGCAAAAAATATTACTTGTGAACTTCCAGTTTTTCCGACTAAATCGAATGTCGCTATATCTGCGACTCAAAATAATTCTATTTTTCCGTCTTTTCTCCATCTGATCCTGCATTCAAAAAGTTCATGATCTCCTCATATGACCGCCCACTTTTTACAACCGCTGACAGGATCTCTTCTTTTCTTATGGCATCTCGCTTGTCTAACAGTTCTTTCAGATTTGCGCTGTTGCCTGGTCATACTTTTTCTTCGCTGCGATCACATCAGCCTCTGCTTTTTTCAGTTCCTTACTCAGCTCTGATGCAAAATATTTTATACTGTTCGCATTCAGTCCAAAGGCTTTCAATATTACTTTCTGATTCGCTGTTACTGCATGATCCAGACAGTATATATTGTCCAACTGACGTACCATTTCTATTTTTTCCAGCTCTTTTATTGCCGCCGATACCGTTATATAGTTCGGTTTCTTATCCGGTTTTTTCATCTCTTCTTTTAGTTTTATATACCTCTTGCAGCGCACTATCATGGATACAAATCCAACAAATATCTTCGCTCTTGCTGATTCTTCTGACTACACCCGGATGCTTTATCCAGCATGAACTGAAGCTGGGAGATATCGTTCAGACTTCCTGGATATTTTTCATAAAATAATGGTTCCTGATTATGAGTATCATACGCAACTGCATAATTAAATACCAGCTCTCCCATATCTACTTTCGGATGTCCAAATTCAACCATTTTTATATCTCCAGCCTGACAGTTTTTATTCGTTGAATCATAAGAAATATAAATCTTTTCACGGTAATTCCGTGACTCATTCCATGTATTCAGAAAGCCTGTACTCTGGTCATCTGTTACTGAATTCAGGAAATCTGATACGGTTGAATCGCTGTATTGTTTCATCTTTTCCGTAAAAAGTGGATGGTTGTATGTATAATCCGAATAGTACTGTGCTGCATTGTTTTCTGCTATAATCAAATAAACAGCCAGATCTAAAAACAGACCCATATCACGTGATCCAAAATACTTTCCAAGGATATCTTTTAAACTGCATTCTTCTATGATCTTACGCAGTACAAAGTATGCTCCTCCCCTGAGACAGCTGCTTCTGGAAGTCCTGTTTTTGCTTTCCGGAAGTTCTGCATCGGGGAAATATTTCAGGAAATTTTGATTCGGTTTCATGAGTTCCGGATCCGTATCTGATAGTTTTCCGATCGTTACTCTTTTGGGAAAAGTATACTTCCGGGATGGATCATAAACCCGGTCATACTCATACTCTATATATACAACATTTGACTTTTTTCTCCGTATGATCTTGCCTTTTACGGTTGATACTTTCACTAAAAAATCCAGATACATAGCGCCCTCCTCATATAATCAAGTGTTTTTTATTGAAAATTCAAGATTTTTCAACCTTTCATATCTCAGTGAATAAGCCACAGCTATGAGCATTTCGATGTATCAGGTACTGAAATAGCGGTTGAATGGTATACAAAATAAAACGTCATTGATTTTCGCTTTACTGGCCTTGTGTATACCCTTCCCTCTATGGCAGCTAACCTCCTATATCCACCAGGATTATCTCTGTCTCCAGAGGTCCTAACTTCCTTCGTCTTGCCTGCCCATAACCCGGGTGTCAGCTATGCTCCTTTACGGGGTCATGCCCCTTGGTGATGATTTCTGCCGACTACTGGCTCATTCTTTGTATTATTGATTACTGACTCGCTTCCTGTTCCAGCACTGTGATCAGTGGACGTTATCTGTTACATTCTGCTTAATTCAGTGGCTGTCCACTTGACAGCCTCCATTACAGTTACTTGTCTTTCTTACGCAGCCTGTAGATAAACTGCCGGTCTCTTGATGTCACTGACCATCTTTTTCGGATCATAATCCACACCTTTTGTCAGCATGGCATAAAAGACACGTATCAGCTTGGCTGCAATCGCCATAAGTGACTGCATTTTCTTCAATGGATTCAGCCTTCTCGTTGTATAATAATTGTGGAGTTCCCTAAACTCCTGGTTCTTCGACACAAGTGACATTGCAACTTCAAAGAGCAGATATCTGAGTCTCTTTCGACCTCGTCTGCTTATTGTTGTCTCGCCCTTGTGCTTTCCTGAACTATTTTCAACCAATGCCAATCCTGCAAGCTTCTGCAGTTCTTTCGGATTGTTGAAGCGGCTGATATCACCTACTTCTGCAAGGAACCCTGACACTGTCCTGATTCCTACACCTTTGATCTCTAACAGCTTTTCAGCCATCGGAATCTTTCTTACCAGTTCTTCAATTAGAATCATAACTTCCTGTAG
>NZ_JBDPGY010000045.1:0-7249 GCF_039841815.1 Ruminococcus sp. 1001136sp1
TGATATTTATTATATCAGAAAAGCGGTTCCAACAATAGCAAAACCCTGCAAAAGCAGGGCTTTGTCTACAGTCTGAAAGGTGGTAGATAATCTACCACCTTTTCTTTTACTTAAATATATTTACACAATATGAGATTTATGTTAAACTCTAAGCATATCAGTATTAGTATAGGAGGTACTTTCATGAAGATTGACAGTTCTAACAATGTAATTTTATATCACGGATCAACAGGAATAATAGAACCTAAATATGGTGAAGGTGCTAAAGATAATGATTATGGAGTAGGTTTTTATTGTACTGAGAATATAGAAATGGCTTTTTAGTAAAATCCCTCCTCAACGTCATGTTTTCTTTTTTTACTTCTAATTTTTTAAACCTTAACTTTTAAAATCTTCAATCCTCGAGAATATCCATTATTAACCGTATACCTTTTTTATACCCAGCACAAAAAGCTTCTTTTTGCACCGCCGTAGAATATGCAAAAATCAAATCTTGCATCTTGTCATTCTGTAGCAATTCAAGTTCTGTTTCGATAGCTTTCCATGTTGCAAGTATCACTAGGGAGTCTTCCAGAGTATCACTCCAATTTTGAAAAATTCCATTTAACTGTTTCACTGTTGTCTTCTCCTAATTGTTTACAAAAGATGTTATTTTGGTTATATTAGGTGTAACACTGAAACAGCTCCTTTCCATAAATTCTTAAATAAATGATGTCACCATGTTGTCAGATGATGTCAGGTCTTTGCTTAAGAAATCCTTTATTTACGCCATTTATCGACATTTCCAACGGTGTTCGATTCTCTCATCCCCTGCTCTTAAGCGTCAGAAATCTTGTAATTCAAGGTTTCCGGCGTTTTTTTATCGCAGCATCAGAGCTTGTTTAAAAAAAGTTCTAAAACATATCTGAAATAAAGACATTCTTCTACTATCCGTCTTCTGCAAACTTCTCAATACAAAATAAGGAATATGAAACAGCACACCATTCCATGCTATCTCATATTCCTTTATTATGCATTCAGAGCCACCTTATTTTATTTCTTCAACAACATCACATGCTCTGGGGGAAAATACAGATACTTTGGAATATTTTCCCTGGCAGTCTCTTGAAAATTCTTTTTCTGGCACATCCACCACAAAGTGCCGCTTTCTGCAGCCCCTTTATTACGAAACAGATACTGATGCTCAAAAGTATTTTCAATATACTCCTCAACCTGCACTTCCATGGTATTCTCACCAGCCTTAGTTGCCGGCCTCATCCAATGTCCCCGGATTCCAACATGGGTAATATCCTCTGTCACTTCCTGTTCTGAACGAAGCATAAGCTCCCAATCCAATGCATAAACCTCATGGCTGCCCATCTTCTGCACTGCAGAAAAATTCTTACATCCAGTCAGCCTTGCAGCCTCCAGATACTGAGGATTCTCGAAAATATCCCTGGTCTCACCAGTAAGAATATCTTTTCCATTATTCAACAGGGTCAGCTGACCGCAGAACTTATAGGCCTCATCCCTACTGTGAGTTACCATAATCATATCGCCTTTGTAATCTTTCAAAAAATTCTGCATATCACGCTGCAAAATATCCTTCAGATACCCATCCAGCGCAGAAAAAGGTTCATCCAGAAGAATCATCTCCGGCTCTCCGATCATCATACGCGCGAGAGCCACCCGCTGCTGCTGACCGCCAGAAAGCTGCGACGGCAAATGCTTTTCCAGTCCCTCCAAATGATATCTTTTTATGTAATCTGCAACCTTCTGTGAAAGCTCGCTTTTTTCCCCTCGATACCCGCAGGCAATATTCTTTTCCACAGTCATAGTTGGGAAAAGGGCATAATTCTGAAACAGGTATCCAACTCTTCTCTCCTGAGGCTTTAAATTAATTTTTGCCTCAGAATCAAAAACAGTCTTCCCGTTAATAATGATTCTTCCGGAATCCGGAGTTTCAATTCCGGCAATACTGCGAAGAGTCATACTCTTTCCGCTTCCGGAAGCGCCCAGGATCCCTATAGGTCCATCCTGCCCCTTCAGTCTTACATCCAGGGAAAAGCCTTTAAAATTTTTCTGAATATCAAGTTCAATCGCCATTATATCCACCTTCTGGTCTGCATTCCTCTGCCGGAAGCAATATTAATTGCTGCAACCACCAGAAATGAGATCAATATGATCACTACGACCCAGAAACCTGCCATATCATAATTTCCAGCTGCAGTCTCTGATGCAATTGCAACAGAAACCGTCCTTGTCTTTCCAAGGATATTGCCGGCAAGCATGGAGGTTGCTCCATATTCTCCAATGGCACGGGCAAAAGCCAGTACAGTACCGGAAGCAATTCCAGGTCCTGCTGCAGGTATAATTACCTTCCAGAATATCCGGCTTTCACTCATTCCCAGAGTTCTTCCTGCATAGATCAGATTCACATCCACCTGCTCAAAGGCCGCCCTGGCATTTCGATACATCAGTGGAAACGCGATCACAGAAGCTGCGATCACACATCCGGTCCATGTCTGAACTACTTTAATATCAAAATTGTCCAGCAGAAAACTTCCAAAAGGCCTTTTTAGGCTAAAAAGCAAAAGCAGGCAGAATCCAGCTACTGTAGGAGGCAGAACAAGAGGCATTGTCAGAATCCCATCCAGCACTGCCCTTGCTCCCGGTTTCAGTTTCATGATCTTCCTTGCACAGAATACACCCAGAAAAAAAGCAAATATAGTTGCTGCCACACCGGTTTTCAAAGAAATCCACAAAGGACTCCAGTTTATTTCACTGAGAAATTCTACCATATTATTATCCTTTATTCTGCAGTGTCTTCAGATGCTTCCTCTGTCGGCTCTGCGGTCTCTTCAGCGGCTGCCATGTCATCCGTTTTCTCGCCATTTACATAAGCTGCAAATCCATATTTCTCAAATACTTCAAGAGCTTCATCAGACTGAAGGTACTCAAGAAATGCTTCTGCTGCTGCTTTATCATCATCACTTGCTTCTTTATCTTCTACCATTCCGGCAGGGTAAAGTACAGGTGTTTTAAGGCTTTCCTCCGGTGCCTCTGCAATAACCTCAACAGAATCTGCCACAGAAGCCGCATCCGTAGCATATACGATACCAACCTCATTGCTGCCCTCACTTACAGATGCAAGTACATCTGTAACATTCTTACCTTCGTTGATCTCCATCTTGTTTACTTCATCTGTAATTCCAAGATTATCAAAAATCTCGCGGGAATACTGTCCAACCGGAACGTCCTCTCCGGCAAGGGCAAGGTTTGCAGCATCTGTGATGTTCTCAAATCCGGTTACCTTGGTCTCCCCATCCTTTGGTTTAATAAGAACAACTTTATTCTCAAGAAGATCCACTACAGAATCCTTGTCAGCAAGTCCCTCGTCAACCAATGCATCCATCTGCTTCGTAGCTGCTGAGAAGAAAATATCGCAGCGGGCGCCTTCCTCAATCTGAGTCTGCAAAGTTCCTGAACTGTCCGCATTGTAAAGAATCTCAACATCCGGATAAGTCTCATTAAAATTCTTCTGAATCTCTTCCATGGCGTTATTCAGGCTGGCTGCAATAAATGCGTAAACCTCACATTTCAGTTCCGCTGTCTCTGCTTCAGCAGATACGAAAGTAGTTCCAAACATCATAGTTCCCATAACACCAGCCATAAGTGCTGCAAAAACTCTTTTTTTCATTTCACGCCCTCCATTCTTGTTGTATTTTGTTGTGTTTTGTTATGTTTTGTTCGGTTTCATTCATTATACTTAATTTCATTTGCTATGTCAATTTGAGCCTGCATTGTTTGTACAATTTTTATTAGTTCACACAAATTTTTTTACTTTTCATTTTTTCTCCAACGAAACACTCCTTGTTATTTTCTTTCCAACATGCTATGATATTTAAATACTACCAATAATAAATACAAAAGGCAGCTGCTTCTCAGCTATGGAACACGTTCATACTCCTGTCTAATCTCCTACTTGCTCATATGTTCCGATCTGTCTGATATCCATCCATTCAGCATATAGACATAATGAATACACGGCTGTCGTTCAGGAATTTTGTAATAAATAATGAAAAGAGGATTTAAATATGAAATTAAGTGCACGCAATCAGTTAAAAGGAAAAGTTATCAATATCAATAAGGGAGCCGTTAACTCCATCGTCACAATTGATATCGGAGGCGGCAACATTATCACAGCTACTATTTCCTGTGCAGCTGTAGAAGAACTTGGACTTGAAGTTGGCTCTGACGCTTACGCAGTCATTAAGGCAACCAACGTTATGGTGGGAATTGATGAATAAACTTTATACTGCTCAGGAAATTGCAGACAAGCTTCAAATTAAGAAGACCACGGTTTATGAATTGATCAAACGTGGAGAATTATATTCTTCTAAAGTAGGAAAACAGCTTCGCATCAGCGAGCAGCAGCTGAAACAATACCTGGAGCGTTCCGGTTCCGGCAATAACATGCCAGATCAGAAAGCCGCTTCTTCCAGTACCCCTAACGGAAATCTGCAGATTCCGGAACTTCCTCCAGAAAGTTCCCTTTTGAAGAGGGATTATCTTCTCCACTCCAGCGGACTGATCCTTTGCGGACAGTTTTCCCCGGCTCTCGAACTTCTGATCAGCCAGATGTCCATTCACCCTCAGGGGATTCCAGTCCTTCAATCCTTTATGAACAGCTACAACAGCCTGTATTCTCTTTATTTCAAAAAGGCTCACATAGCATGTGCAAGTCTGGATCTGGAACATATCCGCAGCCTTGTCCCAGGTGTACAGCTTTCTCTTTTATGCCTTTATGAGTATTCCATAGGGCTTTATGTTCCTTCTGGAAACCCTTTGAAGCTTTCAGGTCTGATGGATTTCGCCTGTAAAGACATAAAGATTGCCAATCGAGAAAAAGGAAGTACACCACGGATTTACCTGGACCAGTTTCTTTTCTCAGAAAAAATTTCGCCAGCCAGCATATCTGGTTACCATACTGAACTGGTATCTGATATTTCCACTGCCGCAGCTATTGCTACGCACAAGGCAGATTCAGCTCTTGGAGAAGAATACGCAGCACACCAGTCCGGACTTCTAGATTTTATTCCGCTTCAGACACTTCCTATGTATCTGGTCATGGAAACGGAAGCCCTTTCCCAGCCTGGATTCTCTGCTCTTCTTGAAATTGTACGGTCTGAAGATTTCCGAACGATTCTTCAGGGACAGACCGGATATAATGTGACACGGACAGGGGAACTGCTTTCTCTTTAAAATACCCATGGATAATAAAAATGCTTTTAATTTATTTACGCAGCTTCTGAACTGCTGTTTGAATAAATTAAAAGCATTTTTTCTTAGAACGCATTTGAAAAAGCCTTTTTCAAACACGCTCCAGATAAGTCATTCGGTTAACAAAAAACTCTATTTGCAAAATAATTATCAGGCATTCCACGCCTATTTTCCGGAAACAATATTCTGCATCCATACACCTTTCTTAACCAGCACAAAACCCACAATACACTTCAAAATATCTCCCACCTGTACCATGGCAAAAACAGCCAACACGTGTAAACCTGTGAAGCGACTGAGGCAATACGCAATGGGTACACTGACACACCACACAAATACACTGTCAAATAAAAATGTAATGATCGTTTTTCCACCGGAACGCAAGGTAAAATATGAAGCATGCAGGAATGCGTTCTGCGGCATAAAAATTGCCATGATCATAATAAAGTATTTCGCCAGTTCCTGCGCATCCAGATTGGTGTTATACAGCTTTGGGAAAAATGGTGCGACAATCAGCATGACTAATGCCACTCCAGTGCAGCACATAACAGAAAATGCAATCATCTTATTATCTGTATCTCTGGCCTTCTTCATATTTCCCGCGCCTAACAGCTGTCCCACTACAATGGCAACAGAGTCTCCCAAAGCGATGAATACGACATTAAAAACATTATTAATGGTATTTGCAATATTCTGTGCAGCTACTACGTTTAATCCCCGAATAGAATAGCACTGGGTAAGAATTGCCATTCCGGCTGCCCAGAGAGTCTCATTAAGCAGCAGCGGAGTTCCTTTGATCAAAATCTTCTTTGTTAAATTAGCTGGTACCTTCAGCGTACTGTAAAGCCCTTTGGCAAAAGGCATTTTCTCTGTGTGGGTATGTGACCATATAATTATAATTGCAGCCTCCACATAGCGGGAAAGAACAGTCGCAATAGCGGCTCCCTGTACCCCCAGCTCCGGAAAACCAAATTTACCATAAATAAGAAGATAGTTGAATACAAGATTCACAAGTACTGCAGTAACTCCCGCCTTCATAGGCTGAACAGTCTCTCCGCATTCGCGAAGGGTACTGGAGTATGCCTGACTGATCATAAATGGCGGCAATCCAATAAACATGATCCACAAATACTGCATTCCATATCTGCTCGTAGCCTCCAGCGCAGCTGCACTTCCTTCGCCTTTCAGATACATGCCGATCAGGTTTTCTCCTGAGCACATTAAAATCAATATTGTTATAATTGTGAGCGCAATTACCAGCCATAATTTGTAGCGAAATGTCTGGCGCACACCTTCATGATCCTTCTGGCCTGCGTACTGAGCTGTAAAAATTCCAGCACCGGACACGCCTCCAAACAGACAAAGATTATATACAAAAAGAAGCTGATTTACAATGGCTGCCCCTGACATTTGCTCTGTGCCAATCCTTCCGATCATAATATTGTCCAGAAGACTGACAAAATTAGTGATACCATTCTGTATCATAATGGGTATTGCAATTGCAAGTACCATTTTGTAAAAGGCCTTATCTCCCAGAAATTTCTTCCGGAATCCAGGCTTAGTTACTGTGTTTTCCATTTATCGATTTCCCCCTTCATTTCCAAACTGTAAAACAGAATATTTGTTCTGTGATTACAGCGTGGTAGATACTAAGTTACTACATATTTTCAAATAATGCAATAGGTAAATGTAAACAAAGGAGAAAATTTTGCAATAGGAACCTACACACAAAAAAAACGATAACCAACCGGCTACCGTTTCCGTTCTGTACCTTCAAAACTACATACATGTTACATCCTAATGGAATCATTTTACCTCTGCGTGAGTCCGGCAGCTACTTTATAACCGCCTTTCCCATTTCTTGGTCAAGCCCTCACCCTATTAGTAACAGTCAGCTCCATGCATTACTGCACTTCCACCCCTGCCCTATCTACCTCGTCGTCTTCAAGGGGGTTTACTTCTTTCGAATGGGACATCTCATCTTGAG
>NZ_JBDPGY010000046.1:0-4054 GCF_039841815.1 Ruminococcus sp. 1001136sp1
ATCCATGCAAAATCTTCTTTGTACAACAGACTGTTAGATATAGCAAAAACGGCCTTTCAAAAACAGTTAACTTCTAAATCAACTGTTTTTTGAAAGGTCGTTTCATCAGATTCTTATAGCAATCCAGCAAATAATCTCATAAATAATTGTCCTAGTCGCAAATATGCACTTCGTCCGGTTTGATATTGGTCTGTCACATCACGACATTCTCCCATCGTTCTTATCAGATCATTTTTTATTTCCACAACTGCCTGACAATCTGCCATAAAACAACCGTTTTCAAAATGGTGATATAAACTTCGATAATCCAGATTAATTGTTCCACAAGTTGCCATACAGTCATCTGCCACACTCATTTTTGCATGACAGAAACCAGGAGTCCACTCATAAACACGAACACCATGTTTAACTAATCCATGATAAAAAGAACGAGTTATATTATAAATGAATTTTTTATCAGGGATACCAGGTGTGATAATTCTTACGTCTACCCCTCGCTTAGCAGCCAGACATAACGCATGCGTCATTTCATCTGTTATGATTAGATATGGAGTCATAAACCAACAATATTTTTCAGCTTTATTTATCATACTGATATAAACTTCTTCTCCTACCTGCTCATTATCCATAGGGCTGTCTGCATAAGGTTGAACAAACCCAGTTTGCTGTGCCGCATAATCATAGTGGAAAAGGTATTTACTAAAATCAGAATCATTAGCAGCCTTAGCACTTACTGCATTCCACATTTCCAAAAATGTCACCGTAAGCGACTGAACAGCATCTCCTTCTAAACGAATACCTGTATCTTTCCACTGTCCATACGGGTGTGTGTAATTAAAATATTCGTTTGCTAGATTATATCCACCTGTAAATCCGACTTTTCCATCAATAACGGTTATTTTTCTATGATCACGATTGTTCAAAAACAGATTTAAACCTGGCATAAACGGATTGAATACACGGCAATGAATTCCTATTGCCTCCATCTTTTTCACAAAATCTGTGTTAATAAAGCCTATAGAACCCATATCATCGTAGAATACTCTAACTTCCACACCTGCTTTTACTCGCTCTTCCAGAACCTCTTGAATCTTATGCCATGCTTCAGCGTCTTCTATCGCATGATATTCCATAAAGATAAACTTCTGTGCTTTCTCCAAATCCTTAAGCTGTGCCTCTAATCCTTTCACTGCTTCATCAAAATACACAATATCCGTATTCTGATAGATTGGATACTGCGAATTTCTTTGTATGTAACTTGCTATATTTCCTGCTTTCGGAATTGTTTCTTTTATTCTGCTCAAACACTCCTGACTGTCCGGAAGCATTGGTAACAATTTGCTATCAATTTCTGCATATCGCTCACGCATTTTATGTGTGCCACCATTCAAACCAATCAACAAATACAGGCCTACACCCATAATTGGGAAGATTAGAATTAAGATGACCCAAGGCATTTTCATAGAAGAGGTCTTATCTGATGCGTACAATCCCAAAACCAAGATTCCACTCAAAATCCTTGTAAATAAATTTATAATTTCTGCATATTCATTCAAGCGTGTTACGATAGTAATAATAAAAATCACTTCCAGAAGAATGCAGACTATGGAAAAACACAGCCGTTTTACCCCATTTTTTGTTTTTGCTTTGCCCTCTAAAGTATCTTGTTTCATATATATTCCGCCTTCCTACTTGCTCAGTTTTCTCCCTAAATTTCGTGGAACATACCAATTTTGTCTTTTATTCTCTGCATTTCATTATCTGCTTCAATGATAGCTCTTGCAGAATGAAGTAATTCTTCACTTATCTCATCATAGCCAGGCATTTCTTCAATTCCTTTTTTATAGCGAAGTTGATGTTCCAATGTTGCCCAGAAATCCATACCATTGGTTCGAATCTGTAATTCTACACGCATAGGTGTTTTACCCTTAGCAAAAAATACTGGTATTTCAACAATCATATGATAGCTTCGATAACCATTCGATTTTGGATTTTTTATATAATCTTTTATTTCAATAACTTTAATATCATCCTGTTGGGTAATCAAATCTGATATCATATAAATATCGTCAATAAACGCACAAACTATTCGAACGCCTGCTACATCATTGAGATATGTCTGTATATTTTCTGTTGTAAATTCATATCCCATCTTCTGCAGTTTATTGTAAATACTATTGGGCTTCTTAATTCTTGTTTTTATAAAAGAAATAGGATTTCGATTGTTCTCAGCTGAAAATTCATCATCCAAAACCTCAAGTTTAGTTTGTATCTCCCGAATAGCACAACGATACATCATCATTAAATTATAAAATTTCGTAGCATTATTTAAAAACTGTAGTGATTCCGGACTGTTCATCCTGAGTTTTTTACTTCATCTTTTGTCATGGAACTTTCCTTTCTACCTCATCCCTGATTTCAAAACATTATTTATTTTGATAGTTGATTCGTTCTCCTTGAATTACTGGATAACAAATCATTTTATCACTATCCAGATTTTCTACATGCATATCTACTGCACTGATCTGATGGTTTTCATAAGTATTGTAATAATAAATACCTTTTGTAACATTACAACACGACGTATACAATGTGATTTCATATTTTCCATCCGCTACTTCGCAACATCCTCGTTGCTGATCCACAGATCCGAGAATGTGGAAGAATTGGCTAACGCTTTCTTCCTCTGATTCACCTGAAATTGCATTTACCTTTGTAAAAGCTACACGTACAAAGCGTGAGGAAGATGAGAGATCTCCCGGAAGACCTAATCCTCCCATACCTCTACTATATGCATCAAGAGCCAAATTTTCGCAGAAAGTATTTCTGGGCTGTTTAGGAGATAAATGCATATAATTATTTAGTTGAAACATCTGCTGTGGAAATGGCGGATTATTCGTAAGCACTCCTACTGGATTATCATAAATATGCAAACCATCTGACATAGATTCTACCGTAATTGACTCATTCTCATCAGAAATGATCCAGTGTAATTGTGCTAATGGCAATTGCTCGCTGAAAGGAGTATTAACAATATTAATTCGTTCAAGAAGCTCGCGAACTTCAACTAAAGAAGAACACTGACTTAAAATCCACGGAATAAATTCAAACTGTGCAATATTTTCCACATCTGGCTTAATCGCGGCATAAACAGCATTTCCGACAAAATTCAGTCCTGCCATTGCCACTCCTTTTTCATTCATAGCATCATAATACAAAGGATAATCCTCTGCAACATGAGCCATTCCAATAATTGCATAATGATTTTTCATATCGCCAACATGGCGAAAATTAAACGCATAATTACGTGGTGTAATTACTATCTGATCACCATAAGAGAATTCATAATCGAGGGTTCGTCCAAAGTAAAAATCTTTTGTTTTATAAGTTGCTGCTGTACACATGATCGTTTATCCTCCTAAATAGATTGAAATATGTCAATGAGTTTTTTTCTTGAACAATAGTATAGCACAATCTTTTATTTTGTTCCAACTTCATACATGATCATAACATGTAAACTTTAAACTATTTTCCTAGATTATTTCTCCATCAGTTTTTCAAACCAGGTATCCATAGCTAGGATGAATTGACCTACGTCTGGCAATTCTTGCAGCATTTCGTTTAGGGTTTTGTGCTTCACATATTTCTGCACATACACCCAAAAGACAACGCTACTGGCTTCTGATACAATGTCAGCTATGGTTTTGCGCATAAGCTCTTCAAATTCAGCAATTTCTTCTTTCGGAACAACATCATATGTGGTGACAGTATGGAGCCTCTCTATCTGGATGGACAGATCATCTGGATTCATAAACAAGAAACTCTTGAAGAAGGAGAAATCGGTGTCTTTTTCCTCGATGGTGATGCTTATGTAAAGAAATATCATCAATCTGATTCCGGTATCCAATTTATTTCTCTAAATAAAAAATATGCTCCTATCCAAGTCACTTCCGGCTCCACCTTAAAAACTTTTGGAAAAGTAGTTGGCTAATTTTAAAAGGCTGATGCATTAACAGTAAACTTGCAGGGCGTCTTTTTTCACCATTTTGCATGG
>NZ_JBDPGY010000046.1:4148-5731 GCF_039841815.1 Ruminococcus sp. 1001136sp1
ATACGTGTTATATTACAGATAGAACAAAGGAAGAGAGATAAAAGAAAAGGTATTCCAGATGTTCGAAGAACTAGAAATGATAATACAGCAGACTGGATCGTGAAGATCTAGGGAGCTTTTGAAAGGAGATATGACTTATGTTAATGCCTAGTATTTTTGGAGAAAACTTATTTGATGATTTCTTTACACCATTCTATTATGATGACAAAGATGAGAAGAAAGCGGAAAAGAAGCTGTACGGAAGAAGAGCACAGAATCTCCTGAAGACAGATATTAAGGAAAAACCGGAAGGTTATGAACTGATTGTTGATGTTCCTGGCTTCAAGAAAGATGAAGTCAAAGTTGCATTGAAAGATGGTTACTTAACTGTCAGTGCAGCAAAAGGTCTGGATGAAGACGATGAAGATAAGAAGGGACACTACATCAGACGTGAACGTTACGCAGGAGCCTGCGAGCGAAGCTTTTATGTAGGCGAAGAAGTGACTCAGGAAGACATTAAAGGTGAATACAAACATGGTATCCTGAAACTGTTTGTTCCGAAGAAAGAAGCAAAACCAGTTTCCAATGATCCGAAATATATAACCATTGAATGATAATGATAACATCTGATTGATAAAAAGCTCGTGGTGTTGCCCGAAGATTTCGGGCAGTACCCTTTAAATATAATTGTAAGTAACAGTCGAAAGACTTGAATATAGATTTGTTTGTCATGAAAAGGAGATATGACTTATGTTAATGCCTAGTATTTTTGGAGAAAACTTATTTGATGATGATTGGATGAACTTCCCGTTTAACGATGAGTTTTGGGGCAAGAAGAATCCGCTTTATGGTAAACATGCGCAGAACATGATGAAAACGGATATCCGTGAAACAGACGGTAGCTATGAACTGGATGTCGATCTTCCGGGATTTAAGAAAGACGAGATTCAGGTACAGCTGAAAGATGGTTATCTGGTACTTTCTGCTGCAAAGGGACTGGATAAAGATGAAAAAGATAAAGAAGGTAATTATATCAGGCGTGAACGCTATGCGGGCAGCATGTGCCGAAGCTTTTATGTAGGCGATGCAGTAAGCGAAGAAGACATTCATGCAAAATATGAAGATGGTATTCTGAAACTGTCCGTGCCAAAGAAAGCACCTGAGAAAATAGAAAAAGATGGTTATATTGCCATTGAAGGTTAAGGAAATCTCCTTATAGTCGGGGCTGTCGCATCAATGATTAGGAAATCATAGGTGCGGCAGCATCTTTTTGCCGTTTTTAAGGCGAAATATTCTCTCCTTTCATTCTGTTTCTACAAGAAGGCGAACTTTAATAAACCTTTTCTGGAAAAAGGTTCGTTTTCAGGATTTACTTTTGACCTGTCAAAATCAGGCGGTTTGTTTGAGTGGAAATAAATGCCGCCCTGTCCTTCCTGCCTGAATCTTATGATGAAGCTTGTTTATGTTATACCCGATCGCCAGCAAGATACTCTGGGCGGTTACATTTGCTTTCCTTCGATATAAATATCGCCTGAATTCCATATACAAAAGTTCTTTTAATTCTATTACTATCTGTTCGTTCTCCATTTTCACCTAATCTCTTT
>NZ_JBDPGY010000047.1:0-4485 GCF_039841815.1 Ruminococcus sp. 1001136sp1
AGGCAGACGGCGTGATGGAAGCATATATCCGTGTTGGAAATGAAAGCGTAATTGCCCCTGATTACATTGTGAATGAACTGATCTTAAAGGGAACCAATCAGTCCTTTGATACCCTAACAACAGACGCGGTAAAAAAGGATTACAGCTTTACACTTCTGGAAGCAACCTATCTGGAACGGACCGGTCTCCGCTTTGAGCCATCCGATTATGTTTCCTTTGGTTTGACTGATAAAAATGGACTCATGACCAATGCCGGAAAACTCATGACCGATCAGCACACGGTTTATAACTCCCGTATGTTCTGTACCCGGTGGAATGGCTTGGGAAAAGGCTCTATCTTTGATGATGCGCTGGACGATAAAGAATACGAGGGAAATTTGATTTATTTACTGAACAGCGGCAGTGAATTTATTCGCAATAATTCCAAAGTCCGTTTTGTCAAAAAGGCACAGTATCGTGTAGACAAGCCGGATTATGCTGAACGAGCTGTGACAGAGGCTCTTGTTAATGCGCTTATCCATCGTGATTATATTGTGCTTGGCAGCGAAATCCATATTGATATGTTTGATGATCGGGTGGAAATCACATCTCCGGGCGGTATGTTTGGCGGCGGCTCAATTCAGGAATACGATATTTACAGTATCCGTTCCATGCGACGAAACCCTGTGATTGCTGACCTGTTCCACCGCATGAAGTACATGGAACGCCGTGGAAGTGGCCTACGCAAAATCGTCAGTGAAACCGAAAAGCTGCCTGGATACACAGAGGCATATAAGCCCGAATTTTCCTCAACAGCGACAGATTTCAGAGTCATCTTGAAAAATGTAAACTACATCATGTGCGGTGCTTCCGTACATGATGCCGCACATGATACAGCACATGATGCCGCACATGATACATCTGTGATCAGCAAGCAAAACTTGCTATTGGAATTTTGTGCAGACCCTAAAAGTCGAGATGAAATGCAAGCATATATTGATGTTTCCAGCCGTTCTCACTTCAGCAAATATTACCTCAAGCCTTTATTATCTTCTGGTAAACTTGAAATGATGTTTCCAGACAAACCCAAAAGCAAAAACCAGAAATACACTACCGTTCATTCCAAATAACCAAGAAGCAGGGCACTGGGTCTCATCTCCCATTGTCCTGCTTCTTTTCATTCCAGATTTATTCACATCATTTACCCATACATCCAATCCTGGATCGCAAATTTCAAACTCTGCACCTTTCCCAGCAGCCAGATCGCAGCCAGCGGCAGCCCCATCGGGCTAATCAAAAATGCCATAACCAGCAAAATCACACCATTCTGCGGGGAATAGGTAATCAGCACAGCCACGCCAAGCAGAGCAATTACCGTGCTTAGTAGACCAAGCACCAGACCGGATATGTAGATCAGCCCCATGCAGAGCCAGACAAAAAGCGTCAACACCAAAATGACCGGTGCAGTTACAATCATCAGCAAGCATTTCAAAATCTTCATTCCAGTTCCTCCCTCCAACGCTCCAGATGCCGTTTGCACAGGGCATCCGCTTCTCTCTCATCATCTTCCGTCACTTCCCGTTTTCCTTTGGTCAGTTCAATCTCCAGATAAGTCCGGTAATCATCGGCTAAGAGGTCGAACAGTTCCTTGGGAGTATGGCACACCTCGCCAGAGCCATAGTGAAAATCTTGGTCAAATTCAACTCTTACACATCCATGGCGGCTGATATAAACTTCTATGGTCTCGTCTGCGGTCAGGTAATCCGCAAAAATCTCCAGCACCTTTTCAAAGGTCAGCATCTGTTTTCACTCCTTTGCTACGCTTCTTATTCTACTCATATTATCCGGTACGGACAGGCAAAAGACAAGGATACAGACAAAATAGGGTAGAGGGAGAAAAAAATTTTTTCTCGCCCCTCCCATTGAACCGTACGTACGGGTCTCGTATACGGCTCTACAACTTATATTCCAACTTTAACTAAGTAATAGGATAGGGGATTGAGCAAATTAGCTCCGTCTTTTATCCTATTTTCAAGTAAATCTTTACTGATAATGAAATTTACTACGTTCATTCCACATCTTCTGTACCATCCAAGTCTTGAGTTCGCAACTTTAAAAATTTCTTCCTGATTACATCCAGTCTTATTTTTCCAGTTTAGATAACTTAAATTTCTATAGATGGTTTTTGGTCTTTTCCACTGTTTCATTACAATCACTCGCATTTTGTGCCTCAGCCATTCCCCAAGTTCTTCCATAAACAGCTTCATCATTCCAATTCTGAAATAATTTATCCACCCTCGTACAATCTCGTTTACTCTCTTAATTGTAACTGCAAGTGGTCTCGCTACCGCTTTTCCTCTTTTCAGATATTCGCTTAGCTTCTTTTTCAGTTTCTTTTTCTTTTCATTGGTTGGTCTGACTTTCCATTCCGAACCATTCTTTAGGAATGTGAATCCAAGATATTTACTTCTTGTCGGTCTTACCACTTTTGTTTTCGTAGCATTTACTTTCAGGAATAGCTTTCTTTCTAACCAACTACAAATGGATTTCATTACTCGATTGGCTGCCATCTCACTTTTGGTGAATATCAGCACATCATCAGCATACCTTGTGAAACAAAGTCCTCTTTGCTCCAGTTCTTTATCTAACTTATCAAGATAGACATTAGAACATACAACCGAAAGTGGGCCACCCTGAGGTACACCCGTGATAGTCGCTTTTTCCAGTCCTTTTTCCATTACTCCTGCTTTCAGATATTTCCGAATCAGATTTAATGTGGTACTATCGTTTACTTGCTCTCTTAGTATCTGAATTAACTTATCGTGATTTACCCTGTCGAAAAACTGTTCAATATCAATATCTACTACCCATTCATAGCCACTGTTCAGATAGCAGAGGGCCTGTCTGATTGCATCATGACAGCTTCTTCCTGGTCTGAATCCATAGCTGTATTCACTAAATATTTCTTCATAAATATCAGATATTGGCTGAGCAATTGCCTGCTGGATAGTTCTATCCAATGCTGTAGGGATTCCCAACGGACGTTGTTTTCCATTGTCTTTCGGAATGTATACTCTCCGTACTGGCTTCGGCATATAAGTTCTATTCCTAATGGATGTGACAATCGCATCCTTATTCTCCCTTATATAATCTCCCAGTTCCTCAACAGTAATTCCATCAACTCCACTTGCACCTTTGTTGGCTACCACCTTCTTATAGGCTTTGTTCAGATTTTCTTTTGTTAAAATCACTTCGATTAATTCCATTGTTGTTACTCCTCTGACTTATCCTAAGATTCATACATAACACCCCTCTAGATATAAACAGTATTCCTTGGTTACGTTCCTACTTTTCCTGTCCATCCGATTTCTGGCTCATGTATTATTTTAAACATAACGATTTGTACTATAAATCGTTTCAGTCCTTCAGCTTTTGCCTACTATGACATCATCTGACTCCCTCTCCAAACCTTTTCCGACCATACCTTTCAGTATGTGAGTAGGGTCTCCCGAGGTAAGACACTAATCTTTCATCCCACAACCTCTTGATTTACAACTTCGGTATACGTTTACCATTAGGGCTTCGGTTTGCCTTGCAACCTTACCCACCTAATCGCCTTATCAAGTTTCTGTACGTAGGCTCAAGGATTTTGCTATACCACTTCCTCCATCCATACCATTACTGATACCGACTTGTGGTTCGCTACACTTGGCGGTAAATACCCGTGACTGGACTTGCACCAGTAAGATTAATACCATGCTCGGCGCACAAGAAAAAGCGGAAGAAGGTGCGGCGAAGAAACGCCGTTCCTCCCTCCGCAAATGGAGTATCTATCCCTGTTATGAAAGTTTAGAGAGTTGCATCAATAAATAAGATTTTATTATCCACTTTATTCTTCTTCATTACCATGATGCAGGTTGCAATGGAGGTTCCAAAGAAAAGGTTGCTTGGTAATTGAATAATGCAATCAACGTAGTTATTGTCTATCAAATATTTACGGATTTTTTGTTCTGCACCACCGCGATACATAATACCGGGGAAGCATACAATTGCTGCTGTTCCGTTTGACGCAAGCCATGAAAGGCTATGCATAATAAAAGCCATATCCGCTTTGCTCTTAGGTGCTACGACGAGATTGCCGACGAGATCTTCAAGCTCCGGGAACAGCGAGAAAAATGCACGGTTGACACTGCTGCCAGGGACGCACAGATTGCCCGCATCAACGAACTGCAGGATTTCATCAAGCAGCAGCCCGCACACCTGGAAACCTTCGACGAGTCCCTGGTAAAACGCTGGCTTGAGCGAATCATCGTCTGGGAGGACCACTTCACAGTGGAGCTTAAGTCTGGACTGAAAATTGATATTGAAGGATAATCCCGTAGAATCGAGTAGGAGGCGGTGACTAACCGCCGTCCTCTCACATCACCGTGCGTACCGTTCGGTACACGGCGGTTTCAATAGTTGACGTGCACAGACTGATAGGCTGTGGCTAAATCATAGAAGCCA
>NZ_JBDPGY010000048.1:0-3968 GCF_039841815.1 Ruminococcus sp. 1001136sp1
CCTTAAGAGTCCTGGTATTCTGGATAATATACAGAGCGACCGATATGACCATCATTATAGCGCACAAACCAATCAACAGATCTGATACCATCGGTGTAATTTGGAACCATATAATATGCACCGCTGCAGTTCCATATAATAAAAAGGTTACTATCTTTCCATGCCAGTCTGCACCATGTACTTTTCCTGTCTTTCGTATCACAAGACATCCACTGACTACCATATACAGCTCCTTACCTGCCATTATTACGATTAAAAGAAGCATATGCGGAAAACGAGTAAACAGACAGATTAACATCGCTGCCTGTGTCAGCTTATCAGCCACCGGATCAAGTATTTTTCCTAAATTACTAATCCTATGGAATCTTCTTGCGATATATCCATCAGCAAGATCCGTAAGACCAGACAGCAATAAGATTTCACCAGCTAACAGAGGATTTTTCTTTACACAATAACTCCATATAATTACCGGAATCAGACAAAACCGAAAAAAAGAAAGAAGATTAGGAACCGTAATAATTCTATTCAAATTTTCTTCCTGATTCACTTCCCTCTGCATGTACGGTCACCTCACTTTCCTTTTTTTTAGACATAAACCAATAAAATATAACACAAAATGCTAAAGCAAACACAACACCAAAAACATTTTGAATCACTCTAAGACTAACCGCTCCTTGTAGTCCATAAGTCTCTGCAGCAATGGCTAAAGCACCAAATGTGTTAAATACTGCCTGCCAGCCATATTGTGCTGAAAATCCTACACCGATTCCACCAAGAATTCCTATATATGCATAGATTGACGAAGGAAGCAGAAAATATAATACTGTAAAACATATAACACCTGCAATATTTCCGACAATCCTTTTACGGACTCTGTAGTGCATATCTTCCATAAACGGCAAAATCGCGGACATGGCCGCAATACCAGCCCACATTGCACGTGGCATATTACAAAGTTCTGCAATGCAAAGGACAATCGGTACGCATAAAATCTGACATATCTGCCATTTTGTTCTGGAAGAAGTGATATCAAATTCTTGTATCAGATCTTTCAGATTTCTTTTATAAGTTCTGTTTTTATGATTTCGATAAAATACAAAGCAGGTAAGTGCTGCACCTAAAGCCATTCCGACTAATCGCATCTGATAGCTTTTTCCCGTAACATCATAACCATATAGCAGCAGATACCCAAGAACCAATGTAGATTGATTAAACATGAATGGATTATGGCATCCGAACAGAATCAACACAGCCAGTGCCGCAATATTTAACAGCATTCCCAATACCGGTGAAAACTGATTTGCTAAATGCGGACATACAGTCATAATTACAAAGAACAAAGCCAAAAGCATCGTAGATTGTCCGGTGTGGATCCCCAGATCCGCATTTCTAAACACCATGAGACATAATAAGACTACTACACCTACAATGCTGTTCTCATTCCCAAATAGGATGCTGAAAATACTAACAAAGAAAAAACAAAATGCCATTGTAACAGCTATCTTCACCAGATATACCCACATATGATATAATTTTTCTTTTAGTGTTTCACTCTTTTTCAACAGGTTTTTAGAACCTGCCTGATTTAACTGCAACTCCTGATAAAATGTCATATAAATCCTCCCATCTTCTAATTTATCTTAAAACTATATAATCTCATCTTTCTGCTTTGGCAGCTCTATAACAAATCTGCATCCACCATATTCACGGTTTTCTGCTTTGATTGTTCCTCCGGCACTATCTACAATCCGTTTTACAAGTGCAAGACCCAGGCCATTTCCTTCTGCTTTATGAGATCCATCTACCTGATAGAACTTGTCAAATATTCTGGATTTTACATCATCCTCTATTCCTGGTCCTTCATCTTCCAGAATGAACTTAACAGAATCCTGTTCTTGTTTCAGAAACATCGTAATTGTCCCCTTTGAAGGGCTGAACTTAATCGCATTATCCAAAAGATTTATCCAGATATGCATAAAAAGTCCTTCATTCCCAGTATATTTAACTTCCTCCAATTCTACCTGAAAACCAATTTCTTTTTCTGTCCATTTTGTTTCCAATGAAAGAAATGCCTGGCGGATCTGTTCATCCAGACGATATTCTGTTTTTTTCATTGGTATATTCTGATTCTCTAACTTGGATAACAGCAAAATATTACCAACCAATCCGGAAAGTCTTTGGGTGTTAAATAAGATTTTTTCTACATATTCCTCTTGATCCGGAGACAGTTCTTCTCCCTGAAGCAGCATTGTATATCCTTCAATGGCATTAATCGGGGTCTTAAACTCATGAGAAACATTAGATACAAAATCCATCTGCAGCACCTCTGTTGCACGAAGTTCTTTTGTCATAACGTTAAAACTTTGATAAGATTCTCCAACTTCTGCTATACGGCTGTTCGTTTCCAAATGCTGTTCAAAATCTCCCTGAGAAACTTCCTTCATTGCTTTACTAAGTCTGGTAATTGGTTCCAGTAACTTTGCATTAATAAAGGAAGTGATCAGCCCTGCAATCAATGTATTAAAAATCAAAAGCCAGCCAAGCACAGGTATGCTGCCCGGCAGATTAAAAAAATGATTCAAAAAAGCAAATAATAAAGCAGATATGACTGTTGAAAATACAAGTGCCAGCCAGATTGCACCAGTCAGACAGGATCGGATCCGCAATCCTTTTTCTTTCTTTTGTTCCATTATTTTTTCACCACCTTGTATCCAATTCCACGCATTGTTACGATTTCAAAATCCGGGTTATCTTTAAAACGCTCTCTGATTCTTCCTATATGTACCTCTATTGTATGTGGGTCTGCCTCCGTCTCGTATCCCCATACTTCATCCATCAACTGTTGTTTTGTAAATGTTCTGCCTGGCGAAGCTGCAAGCTTATATAAAAGCAGGAATTCTTTTTTAGGCAAAACAAGACTTTCCTTATCAGTTGTAACCGTCATTGCATCATAATCAAACTCTGTTGAACCGATCACAATTTTGTGTTCATTCAGTATCTGTGCACGGCGAAGCAATGCTCCGACTCTTAAAACCATTTCATTCACATTTACCGGTTTTACCATATAATCGTCACTTCCCGAAAGAAATCCCTGGCGCATATCATCAAAGGAACCTTTCGCAGTGATCATAAGCACTGGTATCTGATATCCTGCTGAACGGAGTTCTGACACCAGTTCATAGCCATCCATAACCGGCATCATAATATCAGAAATGATCAGATCAATATATTCCTTATCCAATACTTCTAATGCCTGTGCTCCATCCGATGCACTTTTGACTTGATATCCATTCTTCTCAAGCACTTTTTGGAATAGCTGGCTTAATTCTTTATCATCTTCTACAATCAATATTTGAAACACGTTTTCCTTCCTCCTTATTAAAACAGATACCTTGCCCATCCAAGCAGATGCTGTACCAAAAATATTTTTCTCTGACGTTTCTTTGTTAATTCGATTGGCTCTACATGATATGGATCATTATAAGTTCCGCCTTCTAATATCTGGCGAGACACTTTTTCATATTCCATCATGCCCTCTTCCAACTGTTTATTAATATCTTTACTGCGAATTACAAGCATCAGTTCCGTATCCAGATATGCACTTCTCATGTCCATATTAAAGGAACCGATTACAGACAGATCATCGTCAATCAGAATACTTTTTCCGTGGTATGAATAACCACCTTCATATTCCCAGATATTAATTCCTGTACTTAAGATTCTATTTCTGTTTTTCGCATAATCGGCAGCCCCAAATGGATTCCCATTATTCGCAACTGAATTTGTCATGATAGAAAAATCTGAAACGTTCTCTGCAATCTCTTCCCATGTATTATACATCATATCATTACAGATAATATATGGCGTGTGGATCTTCACACGATTTTTTGCATTTTTCATCAATTCTCCCAACTGATACCACACTACTGGTTCTTTGGAACCTGTGTGAATAGGATTTGACACTAATG
>NZ_JBDPGY010000004.1:0-201932 GCF_039841815.1 Ruminococcus sp. 1001136sp1
GAAAGGGCAGTTAATGAAAAGTCTCCATACTGCTTTTTCGTTTGCACCACCTTCGATTCTTTCCTTAACGATTTATCTTTTTCTTTCTGAAAATGGGCAATTCCGCAATGGAACTGCCCATATATCTTTAAAATATGCGATTTTTAAGGCTCTGCACCGTTTCAAGCACCATTTGGTGTAAATTTGGTGTATTTGTGTATTTTCAGAGCTTTTTCACAAATGAAGTACATCCCGTTTTGTAAGGTAAAACGGTACTTCTTAATAGAGCTTTGCACCTGCCGGAATATGGTCATCTACCATAAGGAGATGAAGCTTTTCTTCGCCTTCTTCTTCGTGTACTGCACTGAGAAGCATACCACAAGAGTCAATGCCCATCATTGCTCTTGGAGGAAGATTTGTGATTGCGATAAGTGTCTTACCAACAAGTTCTTCCGGCTCGTAATATGCGTGAATACCGCTTAAAATGGTTCTATCTATGCCTGTTCCGTCATCAAGAGTGAACTGAAGGAGTTTCTTTGACTTCGGTACAGCAACGCATTCTTTAACCTTAACTGCTCTGAAATCTGACTTTGAGAATGTATCAAAATCAACATCTTCTTCAAACAAAGGCTCAACCTTTATCTTAGAAAAATCAATTTTTTCCGGCTCTGAATTTGGTGTAGAAACCTCTTTAGAACTTACACCATTTTCGGATTTTACACCACCGAGGGTCTTCATTGTCGGGATTTCTAACTGCATACATCTTATACAATTTAATTCCCTTTATTAAAACACTTTACAGCCTTTCATCATTTATTCTCTAAACCTTTAGAACTGATTAAGGCTCTTTAATTTGTCGTACTCTTGTCGTACTATACAAATTTTGTCGTACCTCCTCAGCAAAACTAAATCAGACTCTTTCCTAAAATACATCTAATTTTTTTGCTAATTCCTGCATCGACTCATGCTTTTTTGTTTCTGTAACTTCTGCATAAATGTCCATCGTAGTTTCAATATTTGCATGTCCCATGATAGACTGAATTACCTTTAAATTTGTCTCATTTTCACAAAACCTCGAACAAAAAGTATGTCTCAAATGATGACATGAAAAATGCGGTATAAGAATCGGCTCTCTCTTTTCTTTGGCAGCTTTTAGCACCTCTTCTACATTATATGCTTCGTATATACGCTTAATTGCTCTATTGATAGCCTGTGGATTATGTACATTTCCAAAACGATTAGAAAAAACAAATCCAGACATTCCATCAATTTCTGTTTCATTGAACCCGTTTTCTTCTTGAAATGCATACTCTCTTTTAAGAGCTTCATAAACTGTATCAAGCATAGGAATCATTCTTATGCCCGCCTCTGTTTTAGGTAATGATACGGCAAATGAACAAATACCATGTCCCTTATATTCCCTGCTATAATAAACCAAACTATGATTGATACTAATTATCCGCTTCTCAAAATCAATGTCATCCCACCGGATTCCAATCGCCTCACCTATTCTGCAGCCAGTGCCAAGTAAAAACTTGAATAATGTCACCCAGCTTTCAAACCTTTCATTATTCTCTATGTATCTTATGAAAGCTCTCTGTTGCTCCAAGGTTAGTGCATGTCTCACACCATGATTTCGCCCCGGTAGCTTTTTTACTTGTGCCATTACCCCATCACTCGGATTAGTTCTGATAATATTATCCCTTACTGCTAACTGAAAGGTTGGATGTAACACCGTATGAATAGTCTCTAGCGTATTCACTTGCATTTTCTTATCTTTCAATAAGTATTGATAAAATTGTAGGACATCTGAAAACTTAATCACAGCAATCTTCTTTTTGCCAAACCCATCTTTCACGAAACGATCATACATATATTTATAATTCGTTCTTGTTGTTTCTCTCAATTCTGATTTTGTAGAAATATATCTATCAAAAACAAAATTAACTGTTGCACTGCCTGCAACATAGGTGTCCAGACCGTCTAGCTGATCTTTAACTAACTGTTCTTCACGTTCTCTTAATGTCTTAATATCTTTTGAATAAATGCTGCGTCTTCTGCCTAATGTATCCATATATGTATACACATACTTTCCATCGCATTTACGTTGTGTTTCGCCTTTTCTTAATACCCTCCCTTTTCTATCCTTCCTTGAATATGCCATTTTTCTCCTTTCTCAAGGAAAGAATTTTCACACTTAGCTTCTTTGGGAATCTTCCATTGCATACTGCAAATCAATTCCTTTTTGTAGCACTTCTGTTACGGTCATGTCATGTTTGGACGCATATTCTCTAAGTTTTGTGGCTTCTTCCTCTGTCAGTTTCAATCCAATCAACGTATTTTTCGGATTCGCTGACTTTGGTCTTCCCATTTTAGCCACATCGTACACCTCCATCCATTTCTCCTTTATTATACTTTTGGTTTAACCGTAAGTCAAGTGTATTTTCCTTTTCTCTGAAAATCTTTCCTTATCAAAAATAATTCTTTTACTGCACCCGGAATGTTTCAAGATATTGATCAAAAATATCTAAGTCAACCAATACCATTCTGTCTATCTTCAAGATGGCTCCCGCATCCTTTGCTAATGTCTGAAATTTATTCATTCCCATACTGTACATTTCTGCACCCTCTTTATATCTGACTAACCTTTTCTTTTCCACTTTTTTTGTTGCTCTTTGCATATTCTTTTATTCCTTTTCTCTCTATATTAATATAAAAATTCTGCAGGCGGCTGTCGGGAAACAGCCTCATTGGAATCACACCATCTTTTCAGACCGGGCAGCCATCCCGGAAGTATCATTATCAGAAACAGTGTCTTCGCCACAAAGTTCCCACACTCTGCCTACAGCCAGATATGAATCGCTCATGTCAATTTCTCATAAACACGTATTCACGTACTCCAACCTTGCGACACGGTGTCGCAAAGTTACCATCATGACATTCATGGCGTATCCGCTGCCAGGCTATACTGTTTCATTTGTCCCGCAGAATAAAATATTCTGTTATCAAGGTGCAATTTATTTCTTAAAATCAACTTTTATACGTTAAATGTCTCCTATCAGAAGCCAGCAGAAAGGGATACTGGTTTCCAGTCATTCTTAACGTACTATTTTAAATTCTAAAATCGTTTTCAGCAGTTTCGCTTCTAATCTGTCACGCAGAGTTTTATCTACGCAGTAATGAACGTTTCCATATTCATCATACATTTTTCTGGTTGCCAGCTTTGCTATGTAGCCTTCATAATGTTTCATTACCGTATTAATTGCCATAACATTACCTGTTGTAGCATCCTCAATAATGCAAAATGGAAGCAGCCATTTTTCTTCTGTATTTTTATTTTTTACACTCACTTTTGTTTTCCTCCATTATCTGCTTCAGCAATTCCAATGAACGTGTCCGGTGCTCATGCACCGTACTTCTAACAAGATTCATTTTCCTTGCAATCGCAGCATCACTCATCTCCATAAAATATGACAGCAGAATTACTTCTCTTTTTCTATCCGTCAACGCATTCAATGCCTCTGTCAGTAAAGAACTTTTCACTTTCACATCATACTCACATGTTTTAAAAAAGTAGGATGTTTCATTATATTCATCCACTACTGACAGTTTCCCTGTCTGACATTCAGATAGTTCTGAAAACAATATTTCATGTTTTCTCCGATAATCCATATGCCTGTCATAATCTACCACTTCGCCATCCAGCGCCAGTTTGCACTTTCGATCAAACTGATGCCTGACCGTTGTTTCGTCATAGGAAGAAGATTGCTCCATAGAGTTCACCTCCTTCCCGATCGCAAGATATGAGCAAAGGTCTTTTCCCTTTCACCCATATCCCGTATGGAAAGTACGCGATGTTCGGGTCTGGAAGAATTTTTTTATCTTTATAATAAGAAACGCCTCCTGAGCCGAAGCCTAGCAGACGTTTTTCATTACCGAAACAGTGTTGCTTATAAAAAATAAACGATTCTTTTATCCTCAAATAAAATAAGCGGAAATAATAGATTTCGTCTACTATTCCCGCTTATTATCTCTTTTCTATTTTATACTTTACTACCCCAATATATTGTGAAATCAAAACTGCTGCCATTGTCACTGCAACCAAAGACACTATTGCATTCATCCCAGTAAGTGTACAAATCCCCGCAAACACATATATGCCCACAATAATTTTTACAGCTACCTTTCTGCAGTGTTTTTTTTCATCTGCATCAAGTTCCCGGTTAATGCTTTGTACCGGAGCCATATTCCAAATTAGAACACTGCTCAACACAATTATTCCCCACGCAAGATTTAAAGGTTGTGTATACAAACGATTAACAACCAGTACCAATGTCTGCACAGTAACAGAACACATAAAGCAGGCATCAAAGCTGTTTAGATGCACTCCACCAACAAAACTGCGCAACATCATAAAAATTCCTGTAACCACTGCAAATTCCGGAATCATATGCAAATATACCGCAATTCCAAAACAGGCCAAAAGACAGCTCAACATTTCAAGTCCTATTTGAAACCCATATTGGTATATTTCATATGATTCTTCTGGAACAGCACCGGATTTAACAATATAACTTGTCAGTTTTTCAGAAAAATATTTCATGTTACATCTTTTTCATTTTCCTCAGTGTTTCCGGCATTTTAGGCTGATGGAAGATATAGCAGCATGCACTATCCGCTGACATTTTTCCAAGTTTCAAAGATACGTTTGCTAATGCTTTAGCTGACTGTTTTTTTACATTTTTAGAATTCATAATCTGAATCTCCTTTCATTTGTTTCCTCTACACTACTACAAAAAAAACTGAATTTGTCTTTCTTGTAAAAAAAACGAGTGTTGATGTAACTTTTTCTATTTCCCTTTAAAAATAAAAAGTAGCGGCGACATTTATATCACTGCTACTTCTCTTTTAACCCGTATTTTCCTAAATACCAATTCCATCGGGCAACATCTTCTATTTTCTTTCTATACTCCTCTGAACTCTTGGCTATTTCTAAGTAGTCATAGGCGCCCGCCATTAACGTTGAAAAAATATTTTGCGGTGTTCCTTCTTCCATCAGCGTAAGGATTGGTATCCTTTGTCCCAGCCTCCCCTTTACCTGAACAATTGTTTTAAATGTACCTTTCTTAACCATTTCTTTATCAAAGTACATAATAACTATATCCAGCATGTCCATTAAATGTTCAGGATGCATAGAATGTCTCAAAATGGTGTCATACTGATCTGTATTTCTTATGATGTGTCTTACCTGAACGCCTGAAAATTTCTTTATTACATCTCTAAAACAAGAGTCATCTTTAAGCTCCAAAAACGCATCATACACATATGAAAATCCCGTCAATATTTCATTAATGTATTTTTTTACATTCCTAGAATATTTCTCTGAAAATGGCAAGTTTTTTGCACCTTTAATCTGAACTCTTTGTTTTTCATACCTAACCATATCCGTATACATATTTATTGGCACTAAAACCTCATCCATCACGTATCCCTTACCGTTAATTGCACTAATATCTATGCCTTCATTTACATCATTTTGACGAAGTCTGCTTTCCAAAAGTAGTGTTCTTTTTACACTATCAAATTCATAATTAATTTTCTCGTTTAAAACATCATCATTAAAACTGTTGGGCTGTTGTATAAAAGTTTCTAAATCAATTATTACCGGATATTCTCCATATGCAATTAAATTTTCCATATGCAAATCCGTAGCATTTAATATATATGACAACGCTAAGATTTCTCCAAATCTAATATAAAAATTCTGTAACTCATATTCTGTTTCGCATAAACAATGGTCTAAAAATTCTTCATATCCATGGTCTTCAAATGAGAGAGATTTTAGCTTCTTTAATACATGTATCTTTCCAGTTTTATTAAGAAAATCAATAAGATTATTATATGCCTCATTAATTTTTAAATTTCTAGGTTTATAAACTAGTTTTTTATTATTGGCAAACTCAAGTATAGTAACTGTTTTACCAAAATTATGCGTATCACCTATTCCAATAGCTACTTTATTTAATACGAACTCCCCGTCAACTATCCCAAATTCTTCCTTGAGAATTTCTTTATCATTTTTTATAAAATCCCATATTTCTTTGATATTATTAATAAACAAAATCGAAAGTTCCGTATAGAGTCTTGCAAGTACAGAATATTTTTCATAAAAGCTTTTCAAAAATTCCATATTTTCAAATAATGAAATAAAATATTTGAATCTTTCTGCAGAAGTATCTCCTTTTAGGTTCTGAGATTCTTTAAGATGATTTAATTCCATTATCATTGCTTTATTTCCCAAATCCACTAACTTTAATGTAAATTGACGCAAGATGCCATCCAAACAGTCTTTTGTGAATTTAATTCCCTCCAAAGACTCAATTAATTGTTTTTCTACATATTTCACAAAATGTCTAACAATGTAATTAAACCCCTCATCTTGACCCCAGTACGATTTCTCTTCGTAAAGGATATTAGTATTTAATATTTCCCAATAAGTACAACGCCATATATGTTCAACTTCACTCTTTTCATATAGTTTTACGATATTTTCGTCTGGCTCTCGTGTTACAGCATAAGAAAAAATCTTTTTATCATACTGATTGTACTGTAACATCTTTTGGAACTGTTTTTGTGACAAAAGGCTCATATCATTACGCCACTGAATCAATGCATCAGTATTCTCTTTTTCAATTTTTCCAAACTCTTTTAAAATATTGTATCTTTCATTTATTGTTAATGATTTATAAGACATTATTTCACTCGTATGATGTTTATAGAAGCTAAAACATCACATTTCCCTTTCTTTTAGTGATGTGACATAATACATTCACATGCTATGAACTTTAGATTGTTTTTCTATTTCCCAACTACTTGAAGGAATGTATTACTACGGTTTTATTTTTATTATTTATATTCAGGATGTGCCACGTAGATATTCCTATCAAAGCACTTATTTCAATAACATTCAAAACTTACTACGCAAAAAATGTTATGAAGAAAAATTCCATTACAATGCAAATTGTGTCGTAAAACTAACTCGCATCATTTTTAGGCTACTCACTGACAACATTCTGTTTAACTTAGATTAATAACTAACTATTCATATAAATTTATGAAAAAAACTCTTATGGTGGAATTAAATTTATGGTTGATTTTTCATAGCTAATTTTATATTTTTAGTAAAAAGAACATGTCTAAATTTTTGAAATTTTAAACATGTTCTTTTATTAGCAAGCACTTCATTGTTTGTTATTATTCTTTACATAAAATTGCTGTCGTTAAGTATGATCCTACTGCTGTAAATAGTGCACTGCAGATAAATGTAGACCGCGGAGATACGGTTGGATCATCCCCACCATATATTTCATTTAACTCATTATGAGAAAGTTCTCTCATACTTTCTCCCACAACATTTTTTTTATTCATAATGTTTCTCCTATCCTAAGCATTCTTTATTATAAGAAAAAATACCTGAAATTGCTGATAAAGAAGCACCGATACAAACTTTTGAACTGTTCACCACAGACTTTGAAACTACAGAAACCGTCTTTGCAACTGAACAAGGGATCGTAGAGATAGGTGTTGCTGTATCTGCTCCATAAATATTTACTAACTCCTCCGTTGACAATTCTCTCATACTATTTCCGCATGGATTAATTTTTTTATTCATGTTAGACCTCCTTCAAAATGACTCCGATTTAAGTGCTTGCAATTACATCATAATCTAAGTTTTGAAACAATTTTTGTTTATGTAAAAAAAACTTGTACTATTGTTATTTTTCCTATCGCTGAAACTAAAGCAAGATTCGCCCAAGTAACTCAAAACCCACTTTGTGGATTTTGGTTACGGGCAATCTTGATGGGGATTCCGTTTCCCCATTCCCTCGGTTTCTTACACAGCAAGCTGTGTTTTTCGGCTTCTATATAGAATATAGTCGCAGCGTGATGGTTTCCATCACGAGAAAGGATAAAACATGGCAAGACCAAAAAAGCAAAAGGAACTGAAACGAAATCATCACATCATGCTCCGTCTTAATGATACGGAATATGATATTGTCACAGAAAATGCCCAAACAGCTAATCTGCCTGTAGCGGAATATGCACGTAAGCAAGTGATGAACCAGCGTATTACGATGAAATATGAAGTAGTGGCTGATGTGCCGGAACTGAAAAAACTGATTTCTGAATTTGGAAAGATAGGCAGTAACCTGAACCAGATTGCAAAATATTTTAATCAGGGTGGAATCCATTCACAGGAAATGAGGGCAGCAATTAACCAGTGTATTACCGAACTTTATGAGATGAAATATAAAGTGACCAAAATGGCAGGAGTTTTTCATGGCGATACTGAAACACATAGCAAGTAAAAATGCCGATTACGGAGAGGCACAGCGGTATTTGATTTTTCAATATGATGAATCCACAAAGAAACCGCTGCTTGATGAGAACGGACATCTGCAGCCTCGTGAAGAATATTATCTGGACGGAATCAACTGTGATCCCTTTACCTTTGATACGGAATGTATGGAACTAAATGCAGCTTACCATAAAAACCAAAATTATAATGAAATTAAATCGCACCATTATATTCTCAGCTTTGATCCGAATGACAAGGATGAGCATGGATTAACAGGAGAACGTGCCCAACAGTTAGGTCTGGAATATGCAAAAAAGAATTTTCCCGGACATCAGGCTCTCGTCTGCACACATACAGACGGACACAATGGAAGTGGCAATATTCATGTACATATTGTAATCAACAGCCTGCGGAAATTTGATGTAGAACGTCAGGACTTTATGGAACGTCCCTGTGATTCCCTTGCAGGGAACAAACATCATCTAACAAAAAAATATCTGATTCATCTCAAGCAGGAAGTGATGGATATGTGCCGCCGGGAAAATCTGAATCAGGTGGATTTGCTGACTCCTGCCGAAAGGAAAATTACTGAAAAAGAATATTGGGCAAACCGCAGAGGGCAGGAAAAACTTGATACGAAAAATCAACGTATGATTGCCGATGGCGTCACTCCCCGTAATACTAAATTCCAGACACAGAAACAATTTTTACGGGACTCCATTGATAGTGCCGTTTCATCAGCGCATACTCTGGAAGAATTTCAAAAGATTCTTTCTGAAAAGTATGGGATACTTATAAAAGAAAGCAGAGGACGATTCAGTTATCTCCATCCGGAACGTACTAAACCGATTACCGGAAGAAATCTGGGAACCCATTATGAAAAGAATTATCTTCTGCAGGTAATAGGAAATAATGTAAAATGTCACGATGAAGAGGTTGTAACTCCCGTTCCGAAAGCCGCCATACCTGCACCGGAAATGTATGCTGCTCAAAATAGTTCCATTCCACATGAAACTGCGTTTGCCATTCTTTTTATAAAATCAGATTTACATTTGGTTACGGATTTGCAAAACTGTGTAAAAGCTCAGCAGAATGCCGCCTACGCCAGAAAAGTAAAACTGTCCAATCTGAAAGAAATGGCAAAAACGGTAGCCTATGTTCAGGAACATGGTTACGATTCTCTCGATGCTCTGGAAACTTCCTTTTCATCTGTAAAAGAGCATACAGACACTTTCCGAAAAAATCTAAAATCAACGGAAAGAGACTTACGGGAAATCAACGAACAGCTTCACTACACAGGACAGTACCTTGCGAATAAAGCTATCTATACTAAATTTTGTCAGAGTAAAAATAAGGGTGTTTTCCGTAAAGAGCATTCCGCTGAAATTGCACTTTATGAAACTGCCCGGAAATTCCTGAAGGAGAAATCCGGCAATATAAAACTCCCTTCTATGAAATTGCTGAAAGAAAAGAAAGAAGAATTGTTAAAACAGAAAAAGTCAGCCCAAGAGCAGTATCAATATTATCGAGATTATCAAAAAGAATTGAATACGGTTCGTTCTAATATAAATTCTATTCTAGGAAAAGAATATCCTCACCAAAAAACTCATACAAAAGAACAGACTCTCACGTAATATTGGAATTATACAATGCTTTCAGATACCTTGTTTCAAATGAGTTGCTCTTGATAATTCAGGTATAATATGGTATGTTGATTGAAAGAAATATGAGAAAAGGATAGAATTACATGAATATTGATCTGAATAAAGTACAAAGATTTTTAGACTGGCTCAAAACACAGCTCTATTTAGATACGTTGGTTGTAAACGCAAGCAGACGAGTTGTAAAACGTGGACAAGTATATCGTTGCAATTTCGGTATGGGGATCGGAAGTGAAATGCAAAAAGAACGACCTGCTGTTATTGTACAAAATAGCATCGGAAATTTAAAATCTGGGAATACTATCGTGATTCCCATTACACATGATACAAGCACTTTACCTTGTGTTGCTGTCATTACCACACAATATGAAGCAGATGGTACAACTACCAAACTGGACGGACAGGCAAATGCCTCAAATATCATGTGTGTAAGTAAATCCCGTTTGGGTACATATATCTGTGATTTACCTGCCAGTGATATGAAGAAAGTTGACGAAGCTCTTGCAAAAACAATGGGGCTGATTGGTTACTATGCAGACTTAAATAAAAAGCTTTCTGATAAACTTACATATATTTCCAAAATTAAAGCAGAACGAAATACTGCACAAGATACATTAAAAGAAATTTATTCTGTTTTGGGTCTTGAAGAAACAGGCGATACAACCGAATTACTGGATTATTTAAAAAACCATATTGACACAAAACAATAAATCATGTACTATATAAGTACAAAGAAATCCCTTTCCGGTGTGTTGGGGACATTACCAAATTTTCAAAGGAAAGGGACTCAGGGTGAGTTCCTTTTTGCTACATATTTTATTTTTAATTAACATATGATAAGAACACAAAGTAGCTTTGGATCGGATATCCAAAGTTTTACCGGAGAAGGGAATCCGTTGAACGGTTTTCCCTTCTCTGTTTTTATAAAACGTTACAACCTTTATTTCCGTCTGCGCTCCATATCTTCCGCCACTGCCATCTGCGGTACTTCCTTTCCGCTTCGTTTTGCAATCTCTGCCTGTTTTTGGTGCAGCTTTACCAATACCGATGTCCTGGTCTTTTTCGGAGGCATATTGTTCCGTCTGCCGTCAATCATATTGTAGTTTTGTTCTTCACTGATTTCCGAACTGCGGAGATATTCCCCATTTTCCATATACTTCTGCCAGTTTTCAAGCGGCGGCTTTTCCTCTGGCTTCTGCACAGGCTTTGGTGGGTGCAGATACTCTCTGATCTGCTGCTTTGCGTTCTCATCAAAGCCGTTCCGGTTATCCTCCGCCACAATTTTCCCTTCTGCATCCAGTATCACATAGGCAGCATTCCTGCCGTATTCCATATGTTCCATAAGAAAAAATTCCCTGCCGTCTATAATCAGGGTGTCCAGCACCAGCCAGCTTCCTGCTTTGCCTTCAATATGAAAATTCGTAGTTTCAAAGGTAAGCAGCGCCCCGGATGAGCCAATGCGGATAAAACCTGCAATGACGGTAAAACCTTCTTTTTCTACATAGTAAGCGGTAATCTCGCCCTCTCGGTTCAAAACCAGCACATCACTGACACTGAGGGAATGACCGTCGAAGCTTTTCGGTATTTTCTTTTGCAGGCGTTCTCTTATGTTTTCGGGAGTATCCTGCCGCTGCATTTTGCCAAGATACACCTCCCTGTAATATTCGTACCGCACCTGAATCCCGCTTTGCTGCAGTTTTTCATAAGACCGGAAACGCATCTGTCTCGTCTCCGGCCCGTTTTTTAACTGATATACCGCAAACTGGTTTATATCCATTCCTTATCCTCCAAAAGTTCTGTCAAATACGGGGTTAAATCCATTTTGGAAAATTCCTCCTCTGTCAGATGTTCCATCTTCTCCAATGTCCCCTTTACAAGAGCAGTCATCTCTGTATCATGCTTCAAAAACGGAAGTATCTTTTTCATCTCTTCCTTCGTCTGTTCGCAAGTATCCTCCTGACAAATCGCCATAAGAAGGCATTCATCCTGTTCAAATTTTTTCATCATAATTCCGGTTCTCCTTTTCTGCGTCCCTGTGTTTTCTGTTCTGTCTGTCCTGTCTCCTGCGCTTTCAGCTTCGCCTGCCGTTCCCTGAGCGCCTGTAAGACAGACTGTTTCTTCCCTTTACCCTTGGCTGTCTGTATGTCCGCTTTCGGTGCTTTTTCAGCCGTTTTCTCCAGCTCCAAAGGCTTTTCTTTTTCCGGTTCCGTCAGTTCCTTCTCTTTCCATTTATCTAAAATTTTCTCCATATCCACGATAGCCTGCTGTACCAGCGGACTGTCCCGGTAATGCGGGATTTCATTAATAAATTCCGTCTGCATTTTTCCCGCCGTCATCAGTTCATATGTCCCGTCATAGATACTGCCGTCCTCCAGACGGAAACCAATCCCTTTGATCCCGTTCATCCGGTCTGCCGGGATGGTCTGGTACAGTTCTGCCGCTTCCTGAAGGCTCAAATCTTCATGATATTCTCCAAGAATGTGAAACTCTGTACACTCTGCCACATAAAAGCTGATTTTGGGTTCCGGTTCTTTTCCATCAGAAGCAGATAAGGAATGTCTCGCTTCTTCTATCTCTTCCTGTGCCGCTTTTTCTGTTTTCTCCTGCAGTTCTTCACAGTCTATACGTGTACAGTCCTCCAGCGCATAACCCTCTTCTGCAAGAAGATCCCCCGCAGCTTCCTCGATTGTCATATCATCGCTGTCCTCATAAATGCCGCCGTCTATCTCCCGGTAATCCATACCATAAAATGTATAATCATAACCGCCTTCTGTATCCTGGATAAACAAAAATCGGTCTTCCGCCTGATATGCAAGTTCTGTCTCCTGACCAGAAAGATTCCATATATCATTTTGTCCCATTTCCTGTTCATGGTTCATCTCCTGCCCTGCTTTACGGAACAAATTTACAAATCCATCCAATACTGCCGGATGGCTGTTTACAATATAATCTGCATTCAAGTCTGTTCCCCTGCTGACATTCTCCGGTATTTGAATCGTTTCTGCCCATGCTTTATTGTCTCTGGAATATCTGCCGTCATAAGAATGCTTCTGTATCGTGTTTGCAAGCACAAAGGAAATTCTCTCTGCACCATATGCCTCCAATACCTTTTCTGCAGTTTCCTGTGCAAGATGCATCCCATCAAAATTTTCCTTAATTGCTTCTTCAATGGCATTTTTACAGTCTAAATTCAGCTTTCTGGAATCCAGATAATCATCCGCAGCGCCATGTTCCATCGCATAGGATAATGTGTGAGGATAAACGGGCGGATAATTTTTCTCCAAAGATGTACCCTGTTCGCTCTCCGGGTGTTCCGGTTCCCACGTCATCCCTTTTTCCGCAAGATACTCCTGAATTGCTTCCATTGCACCCTTATCAAAACCATTCTCCAATTCCTGCGCCACCAGTTCGCCGTCTGCATTGACAATGACAGCCGCAACCGAATCACCATATTCATTGTTTTTCATAAGATAAAATATCTCATCCTTGATTTCCCGTACATCAGCGGTATGCCAAAGACCGTCATGCTGCTCAATCTCAATTCCGGAAGTATCCAGTGTTACAGCGGAATCTTCTCTTTTATGGTTCATTTTTACTTCATGCTGACGCTGCAGGATAAAGTCCGGTAATTCTGCAAATCCCATACTGTCCACATAATATGCCTTTGCACTGCCCCCGTTTGTCAAAACAACTACATCACTGACAGAAAGTGAATGTCCCTCATATCCTGCCGGATGGTTGATATTAAACCGTTCATACAGTCCCTCTAGAGTTTCTCCTTCTGACAGCTTTCCTCCATAGACCAGACGGTAATCTTCTGCATTTATTTTTAAATTATGGGCAGTCACAAAATCCATTCCCATAAAACGGTAATCTCTTCCTTTTTCAGAATCACCAAGCTGATAAATGGCATACCGCTCTTCCTTACCGGACAGATATAGATTTTCATTTGCCCGTCCGATGGCATTTTCCATTTTTTCCTGTTCTATGTTCAGGTCTATGGCATTCATTTTTTCCTGATACTCCGCAAGTGTCACCATCTCGCCTGTGAAATTCAGTTCATCTCCAAGCCGGAAATATCCCTGTTCTGGGAGGGAAAGCGGAACTGCTGTGAGAATGGTTGCGGCATGATTGACCATTACCTGTTTTTCTATGGTAAGCGGATAACCGGGATCATAATCTGCCCCTCGTAGTTCATAGCGGTGCAATCCCTCCGGGACAGCTTCCCCGGCTACACGTTCATTTATAAAAAGTGCCGGGACATCAAACAATTCTACTTCCTGATACTTTTGTTCCTTTTCCGGCATTCCGCTTTCTTCTCTGACTGCTTCCCTCCTGTGGTACTTCTCCCACACTGCCTTTTCTATCCCGAAAAGACCGTCATGCGTATCAAGTTCTCCTTCATCATCCAGCATTGCCTCCGTATCATCCGGATACAGGGCGAATATCTCAAAACCTTCCTGAAACAATTCATGTGCCCTCTCCCTTTCAACCGGAAGCATTCCCTCATTCTGATAGCCATAACGATGCAGTTCCGTCATTCCCACCATGCCATCAGGGAGAAACTCGATTTCTTTTTGTATATCCCGGCAGATTTCTGTGGCGGAACGAAGATCTGGAATCGCCTTTGCCTCCGCCAGTTTTCGGATAAGTTTCTCCGTTTCCTCTGCATTGTCAAACTTATACGCATAATTGACCAGCAGATTTCTCTCTTCGCCGCTAAAAAGTGTCCGTTCCTGTTCTACCCTGTCTATCAGTATTTCTGCCTGCTTCATGGCAGACAGTGACAGTTCCGGTTGTTCCCGCATAAGCCGCTGTATCACTTCTGTCATGCTGTCAATAAAAGAACCTGCCGTTTTCCGTATCGTATCCATCGAGGTACGCAGCTCTTTCATATCCATGCTGCTGCTCCATCCGGCAATGTAAGGAAAAGAATAATCCGAAGTATCCAAACCAAAATACTGGCAGACTGTATAGGCAACACTTTCCGCTTCTACTTCCTTTGTCATCTGGTTCTTTTTCTCTCCCTGTTCTTCCATAAAATCCCGGTCATGCAGCATCGCATGGGTAACCTCATGGATGCCTGTTTTCATTGTCTGACTCTCGCTCATACCGTTTTGGATAACAATTTCTTTCTCCGTATTACTGTAATATCCCTTTGCCCCACTGCTGATTTCATCGAAACGTACAGGCACAGGAGACACTTCCTGCACCGCTTTCATAAAAACTTTAAAGTTTTCGACACTCCCCATCAGTTCCGGCGTCTCCAGTTCCGGAAGCGGCTCTCCATCCGTCTGTGAGATGTCAAAGACACTGGCCACACGAAACCGTGGAATCACAATTTCCACCTCTTCTGTTTCCGGCTGTCCGTCAAACCGCAGCACAGGTTCCTGTGTTTCCGGATCAATCTTTTCCACTTCCTGCTTCTCCCGGATAGGTGCAGGTGCGATAATCTGGATTGCCTTCTCCCCTCGCCGCACCTGCCGCTTGAACTTCTTCTGCCATGCCTGATACCCGGCTACCAGTGTGGCGTCTGGTTTCTGCATGGCAATCAAAAGTGTATTGTTAAAACTATAATTATGGAATTGGGACATGGTTCGGAGATATTCTGTATACATTTCTGATGTAAACAGTTCTTTCACTCCCTGTTCCAGCTGTTCTGTGATTTCTTTCATCTGCAGTTCCCTTTTTTCTGCCATAAATCTCCTTTCCAAAAATCCCGTCTCCGATTTGATTTTTCGGGACGGGATTCTCTGCTCTTTATTTTGATTTTCTTTATAACTGTTGTTCTTTTTTCTTTGCGGTATGTTTCCAATTCTTCGCCTCATGGGAAAGCCGTTCTTGTGCCTGCTTCAGCTTTCCAAGCACTGACGGTTTCTGTACACTGTCTGCGGTATGGGAAAGCTCTGATACCCTCCCTGCCATCGTGACTGCACATCTCGGACTATCTGCCACCGCCGCTATATCTTCCCCCATGCCAAGTGCTTCGGATGTTCCTTTTTCATCCATGTTCAGCAGGGAATTTAATTCTGCCAGACGTTCCATTTTTTCTGTCAGTTCCGCCTCTTTCGGAAATGGCTTTTCCACCTCCTCCTGTGCTGTGGCAAGCTGACTTAACAGATTCTCCATTTTCTGTTCTGCTTCTGTCAGACGTTTTTCTATCCCGGTCAGGGCATTACTAATACGCTGCAGGTTGCCCAGAACATCCTTTCCAATCTCAATCTGATAACTGCACTGCCGTTTTATTGTCAGTTTATAGGTCTGGTAAAAGCTGTCATAAGATGCATTTAAGGAAAAGCCATGAAATTCCCCAATCTGCCCATTGCTTTTTACTGCTTTTAACCCGGCACAGGCAGCAAGGATTGCGGTTCCTGCCTCCTTCCTGTCTGTGTACGTCTTTCCTCCAATCATCATTGAAAAATTGTCTTTTTCCTTCTCTTCCAGAATCGGCTTTACTGCCTCCCTGTCCGCCCGAAGCCCTGCAATCTGCTCTTTTTGTGCGGCAATCTGTACCGGATAATTTTTAGCAATGTCTGTCTCCAGATGGTATTTCTGGCTGGTATGGTTCGCTTTCATCAGTTTTAATTTACTGACCTGAATATCCAAATCCATTTTTTCACGGATATACGGATTTCCTGTTGCAAGTGCCTTAATTTCCGCATAAGAAAGCGCCGCATCATCCACATCCTCACAGGCACGCACAGGGGATTTGCTTGTCATGATCTGGCTGATAAATTTCTGCTTGTTCTCCAAAATCTGCCACATATAAGCATCAAATGTATTTTCCGTAACATAACGGAATATCTTTACCTTCTCATTCTGGTTACCCTGACGAAGGATACGTCCCTCCTGCTGTTCCAGATCCGAAGGTTTCCAGGGGCAGTCTAAATGATGCAGGGCAATAAGCCTGTCCTGTATATTCGTCCCTGCTCCTAATTTCGGCGTGGAACCAAGCAGGATACGCACCTGTCCGGCACGTACCTTTGCAAACAATTCCGCTTTTTTTGCTTCTGTGCCCGCTTCATGGATAAATGCAATTTCCTCCCTCGGTATTCCTTTTTCCACCAGTTTTTCACGAATGTCATCATATACATTGAATGTCCCGTCATTCTTCGGTGTGGACAAATCGCAAAAGATAAGCTGCGTTGATTTCTTTTCTGCCGTTTCTTCCCATATGTCATATGCATTTTTTGCGCAACGGTTTACCTTGCTGTCCGCTTCATCCGGCAGCATGTCGTTTAACAGCCGCTGGTCTAACGCACACTTTCTTCCATCATTGGTAATTTTCAGCATGTTATCCACTGTTGGCTCTACCAAACCGCTTCTAACCGCCTCTGCCCTGTCGGCAAATGCACTGACCATATCCTGCTGTATCTCGCTGGGTTTTAGCACCTCATTGATATATTCCGCTTCTGGTACAGGCAGATTCAGCATATCCGCAGTCTGGATATCTGCACTTTCTTTAAAAAGAGAAATCAATTCCGGAAGATTAAAAAACCGGGCAAACCGTGTTTTCGCACGATAGCCCGTCCCTTCCGGCGAAAGTTCAATCGCCGTAACCGTCTCCCCAAAAGCCGCCGCCCAGGAATCAAAATGTCCGAGGCCCATTTTCTGGATTGTATCATATTGTAAATACCGCATGATGGTGTAGAGTTCAACCATACTATTGGACACTGGGGTCCCCGTTGCAAAGGTAACTCCTTTTCCTCCGGTCAGTTCATCTAAATACTGGCATTTCATAAACATATCGGAGCTTTTCTGTGCGTCCGTCTGGGCGATTCCGGCAATGTTCCTCATTTTTGTGTAGAGGAACAAATTTTTATAATTATGGCTCTCATCCACAAAGAGCCTGTCTACGCCAAGCTGTTCAAAGGTCACCACATCGTCTTTCCTCGTCTGGTCATTTAATTTATCCAGTCTTGTCTGCAGGGATTTTCTTGTCTTTTCCATCTGCTTGACTGTATAACGGGTTCCCTCCTGCCCTTCTGCATCCTCAATCGCCATAGTAATATCACGAATCTGTTTCTCAATCGCTGCCGCCTGACGTTCTACAGAAAGAGGAATACGTTCAAACTGGCTGTGCCCGATGATAATGGCATCATAATCCCCGGTAGCAATCCGGGAACAGAATTTCTTTCGGTTGGCAGGTTCAAAATCCTTCTTTGTGGCAACAAGGACGTTTGCCCCCGGATAGAGCCGCAAAAAATCACTGCCCCACTGTTCTGTCAGATGGTTCGGTACCACATATAAATTTTTCTGGGATAATCCAAGCCTTCTGCTTTCCATACCTGCCGCAATCATCTGGAAAGTTTTTCCTGCACCGACACAATGGGCAAGCAGTGTATTATTTCCATATAAGATGTGGGCAACCGCATTTTTCTGATGCGGCATCAGCGTGATTTCCGGTGTCATACCCGTAAACTGAATATGGCTTCCATCGTATTCACGTGGACGGCTGCTATTGAATAATTCATTATACTTTTTGCATAATGCCTCTCTTCGGTCTATGTCACGGAAAATCCACTCTTTAAAGGCTTCCTTTATCATCTCCTGTTTCTGTTGTGCCAGCATGGTTTCCTTTTTATTCAAAACCCTGTGTTCCCCGTCCGCATCCTCAATGGTATCGTAGATTTTCGTATCACGCAGGTTTAAGGCATCCTCTAAGAGACGGTACGCATTTGCTCTCTGGGTTCCATAAGTAGACTGCACAAGGGCATTACCCCTGTTGTCCATATTTTTCCCGGTAATGTTCCACTGCCCATTAACGGCTGCATACCGGACATCAATCTTGCTTCCCAGATAATAGCCCGGTGTATGAAAGGTTTCCCCCATAAACTGTGTTATATACTCTGTATCAACCCAGGTTGCCCCCAGGCGGACTTCAATCTCCGAAGCATCCAGGTCTTTCGGCTGTACTTTTTTAAGATACTGCACATTGCCTTCATACTCCGGATGGTTTTCGGCAAATCTCTCTGCAATCCCCAGCTTTTCACGTACATTTCCGGACAAATATTCATCCGAGGTTTCCCACTTGTCTGTCAGTGGATTCCGGAAAATTGCGCCTGCCAGTTCTTCCGTGATTTGTTCCTCTGTTTTTCCCGATAATTCTGCCATAAACGGCAAATCCACTTTTGCACGTTCCCCGATGGATACGGCAAGGGCTTCACTGGCGGTATCCACACTGGTCACTGGTTCTGCCCTGCGGATGGTACGCTTGCTGAAAATATCTGCTTTACGCTTCAGCTTTCCTTCCTCATCCAGATATTCCAGAGATGCCAGCAGACAATAGCTGCTGTCCTGCGAAAATGCCCTGCGGTTTGCCGTACTGCTGATCAACCCATACCGGGAAGAAAAACGGTCATACTGCTGATTCAATTTTTTCTGCAGAAGAGCTATCTCTTCATCACTGCCATCCTCCATCTGACACTGGATAAGTTCCTGTGTCACATTTCTCAGCTCAATCATCCCAAGTACACGTTCCGCTGTCAAAGCTGGCAGTTCCACCGGATTCATCTTTGAGTTTTCCCGGTAATATACTTTCCCGTCTACATTTGTAAAACTGAAATTCCTTACCGCCGGGTCTGCCGGAATGGAACGGTCTGTTTCTGTCAGTTCAAAATCGTCCAGTGTATTCTCCGTAATCTCTCCCTGTATATGGCTTATCGCCTCTTTTAACTGTACCGCAAGTTCCATCCCTTCAATGGGTTTTACTGTCACTTCCTGTTTTCCGTACTGTGTACTTTCTACAGAAAGTTCCCCTAACACCATTTCCGGATGACGGACAAAGTAGGCATTCATCCTATATCCTTCCGGTGTTGTATCAAGCTGTACCCATTCCGGCTGTTCCAAAGATGCACAATCTCTTTTCTGGAGAAACAAAATATCTGACACCACATCTGTCCCTGCATTCTTTCGGAAAGCATTATCCGGCAGACGGATGGCTCCAAGTAAGTCAGCACGATTGGCAATATACTGACGGACAGCCGGGTTCTGCTTATCCAGTGTGCCGCTGGAAGTGACCACTGCCACAACACCGCCCGGACGAACAAGGTCAAGGGATTTTGCAATGAAATAATCGTGTATCATAAAATTGTGGCGGTCGTACTTTCGGTCAGCTACTTTATAGCTTCCAAATGGCACATTGCCAATCACACAGTCAAAGAAGCTGTCTGGGTACTGCGCCGTTTCAAATCCCTGCACAGAAATATTATTTTTCTGGTAAAGCTGTTTTGCTATCCTCCCTGAAATGCTGTCCAGTTCCACCCCATACATTTTCAAATCTTCCATGCTCTTTGGTACAAGTCCCATGAAATTTCCAACACCACAGGATGGTTCCAGTACGTTTCCTGATTCCAGCCCCATATTGGAAAGTGCTTCATACATGGCATGGATCACAACCGGAGATGTATAAAAAGCATTTAAGGTAGAAGCCCTCGCCGCCCGGTATTCTTCTGGAGACAGTTCTGAATATAATTCCGTAAATTCCCCTGCCCACTGATTGTTTCCTTCCTCAAACGCCTGTGAAAGTCCGCCCCATCCTACATAACGGGATAAAATTTCCTGTTCCTGCGGAGTTGCCAGACGGTTTTCAAGTTCCAGTTCATGCAGTAACTTCACCGCTTCCATATTGGCACGAAATTTCTGCTTCGGTCCGCCTTCCCCCAAGTGTTCATCCGTAATACGGAAATTAATCAGTTCCGGTCTGATGGTTTCCTGTGCTGTGTCCGCATGTTCCACTGCTTCCGCCTTTTGCTGTTTTGTCGGCTCCTGAAATGGGATTTCCTCTGCTTTTTCTGTCCCTTCTACTGTCTCCGGTACAACTTTCTCCTGCTCTGCTTCTTTCTCTAATGGCTCTTTTTTTTCTTCTTTATCCTGTATATCAGATTCCATCCAATCAAACAAAGACAACTGCTTTCCATTTTCCACCGCTGTTTCCTGCACACGTTCCGGGAAGATGGTATACGTCCCCTCCACATATCCATGTAAGTCCACAAGGAACTGTACCTTTGCTTCATAGCCTTCAAAATCCAGTGGTAAGGATGCAAGGGCGGCATCCATCTTTTCCACTAATTCTGCTGCTGTTTCCGTATCTTCCAGTGCTGCAGCCAGTTCAATTCTTGCGTCATCATGGAAAAAATCATCTGTAAACGGACGTTCTGTTTCTTTTGGCAGACGGGCATAAAAACTAAGGATACGGTTTACCATCTGTTCCCGTTCGTATCCCGGCATTCTGGAATAATCTGCAGCTTTTAGAAATTTATCATTTTCAATCAGATACGTTACCCTCTTCGCTACCTGCGGCCATTTCAATAGTACCTGCGTATCCGGGTTTCCAAAACTTCCCCTCGCCAGCTTTAATCCTTTTCCGTTATAGTCCGCATGAGAATCATCCGCACCGTCAAGTGCATGACTGCATCCGCCTGTCCCGTACCGTTCCTTTAAAAAATCTGCCATTTCCTTTTCCGTTTTATTCTGGAGATAAAAAGCATAGGTACTCAACCTTCCATCTGAATAGGAACCGCCACGGGCAAGAAACGAATCTATCTCATCCTGTGTAATAAACAGCGGATGTTCCTCCCATGCAAATCCGTCTCTTGCGCCAAATGGCACTGCCTCTTTTGCAAATTTTTTAAACTGTGCCGATACCTTATCCGGACGGTAGAAATGAAAACGCATGATGTCTTTGTCCTCCGCATAGGCCAATGCTGCGCCCTCCAGGCGCTCGTTTATTTCCGACAGATATTCCGGCTGTGCCAGCAGTTCACTGAGGTTTTTTACCGTATCCGGGAATCCATGATGAAAAATCTCTGTGTCACCAAACACAATCTCTGCTACGCCTTCCGCCATATCGTGTTTCATGTATGCCAATACTGTCGCATGTTCTTCCAAAGCATTCAAACGTGCCGCATCCAGCACCACCTGGGGAGCGTATTCCCCCTGACGCAAAAGCTGGTGGATACGCCCGCTTACCTCTTCCCATGAAAGAAATACCTTATCCAAAATCCTGTCCGTTACCGTATGCCCCACTGCAACCTGCATTCCCAGCTCATCAAACCAGACGGAATACTCTGTACCGTCAATGACAAGTCCCTTTCCGCCTGTTCCATATTCCCGGCGTACAAATTCTGTATATTCCTCCGGTGTCTGCTCAATCATAAAATTATAGATGATACGAAGCTGGCTTCCTTCCCGGTTGCCGCCCACACGCAGCACTTCATCCACCACATCCGGGGATATGGAAATCTCCCCGGCATATAATGCAGCCATACGTTCCTCAATCTCCCGTATCTGTTCCTTTGCAGTCGGAAGTGCAGGCAAAGAAAAAGCAGAGGCTTCTATCTCCTCTGCTTCACTCAAATCCTGTTCTGTTGTTTCTTCACTTAACTGTATACCAATTCCGTCAAGATGCTCTCCTCCGCCATCGCTGTCAGGCTGTTCATATGGGCTGTCCATGCCATCGGATCGCTCTCCTTCTCCGGAGCCGGATAACGTTCCAGCAGCCCTTTCATCAGTACTTCCATTCTCTCCTGCGCTGCCTTCTCGGTCTGTGCCAGATGATTCTCCAGTTTCCCGGTCAGCATCATACTCTGATACCAGTTCTTCCGATGTTCCTTCAGAAATGTCTTCCGAAGCATCCCGTATTTCCCGATTGCCACTGTCTCCTCTTTGATTATCAGGTTCGGAAACAGATAATCTCCCTTTCTGTGATAGGTCAGTTCCATGTTCTATCTCTCCTTTGCTCTTACTTTTGCGAATTAACGTGTTAAATTCATTATAGCCGATGTAGTTTTGATCTGCAACCGTTTTTTCCTGTTCTTCCATTTGGATTTTTCGTATGGTTTTCCCAATATCCATAAGTATAGGCTCCACAAGCTGACTGACTGCATTTCCAAGAAATGATAAAACCGAAAGTCGGTTAAAATCCGTAATCCCGAAAAAATGTTCCTCCTCCAGATATTCCATTGGGTCAATACCACATCGGCGTGATAAAATATAAAAAGCACTGTTTGAATACAGTTCCCGGAACATGACACGGATACTGTCCTCGTCCAGTCCATACAGGAAACTGTCCTCAATCTCATACTGCAGCCCCTCCATCGCTTCCTCCAGATTCTCCTCTGCCATATAAGAAGCTACTGCCATCAGTGCATTGGAAAGGCTTTCCGTATCTCCCCCTTCAAGCCCATAGGCATCTGCCAGATGGTCTAGCACCGCCTCCTCCTGTTCTTTCTGGAGCTGCCACAAATTCGGTGTCCTTCCGCCTTTTACCATGTGTGTGTCTGAAACATCAAATACATAACGAAGCTGCCGTCTCGGTCCTGTGTCATCTATCAGGGCGATTCCTTTCGCCCCACGATTTACCCATCGACCCATCCTCTGATTCCATGCTTCCAGTGACACACAGGCGGTTGCATCCGGACGCTGGGCATGGATCAGAAGTGTATCCGAGAACGGATAGCGGTACAGCTTTGCCGCCGTATCCAGATACTTCATCCAATCCTTCGGTGAACTGCTCACATCCTTTGCCGTGTATTCCGCCAGTCCCCTTATCTCCTGCAATCTTGCCATGATAATCCACCTCTTTCTTTTCTATTCCATTTCCATGCTTACACTTTTCCTTTGTATTTTCTGCCTCTTTTTTTAGGAAACTCCATCTGGAAAGCCACCCTTCCCTCACTGGTATCCAACAATAAATCCGCAGAAAATAATTTTCCTGTTTTACGGGAATAAAAATCATCTGCATGGGTACGCCCACCTGTCAAAAGCTCCACTGCCATCTTTTTGTCAAGCTGTTTTCTCATACCGGAAAGATAATGGTTTTCTTTCCACAAGGCAAAGGAACACTCCCGGCTGGAACAGTAAAAATTCTGTTTTCCCTCATATACCGGGCTGCCGCAAAGCGGGCAGATGCCAATCTGTTCCCTCGGATGGAATCGCTGCAGTTCTTCCTCCGGTATTTCTTTACATCCCTCCATGACAGTTTTTACAAGTTCTGTAACCCCTTCCAGAAACTCTTTGCCATCAAGCTGCCCTCTTTCTATCAAAAGCAGGCGGTTCTCCCATTCTGCTGTCATGGCGGCAGATTTCAGATACGTTGGAATCACTGCCGTCAATGCTTTTCCATCCACTGTTGGAAGTATCTGTTTTCCTTTGCGGAGGGCATAACCGGAAGACACCAGCTTTTCGATAACAGCAGCTCTTGTGGCAGGTGTGCCAAGCCCTTTTTTCTCTGTTTCTGCATCAAACTCTTTGTTTCCTGCAGTCTCCATTGCCATTAACAGAGTATCTTCCGTAAATGCTTTCGGAGGTGATGTAAAATGTCTGTCTGCCTCCGCCTGTATACGGGAAAACTCCATCCCCTCCTGTAGATTCTCTTCCAATAATTCCTCTTTATTTGTATCCGTTTCTTCCTCTCCTGATTTTTTCAGGGATGCCCTAAACCCGGTGGCAATTTTCCAAAATCCAGGTTCTGTCATACGCTTTCCTTTTGCCATAAATTCATGTCCCGCACACTGTACCGTAATCTGTGTTTCTTCATATGTACATTCTTTGGAAACTGCCTGAGCAAGACGCTGTCCGATCATACAATATAGGTTCCTCTGTTTTTCCGTAAGCTGTGAGAATCCTTTTTTGACCGATTCCTTTGTAGGAAGCAGTGCATGGTGGTCAGAAACCTTGTCATTATTGATAATTCTGCCTACATCGTATCCCATATTCCCCTCTAAAAAGGGCAGTATCTCCGGCAGCACCTCCAAGAGTTCCATCGTTGACTGTTCCATATCTTCCGTAATATACTGGCTGTCTGTACGGGGATAAGTTACCAGCTTGTCCTCATAAAGTTCCTGAAGCTCCTGTAATGTTTCCTGTGCTGTGTACCCAAAGAATCGGTTTGCCTCCCTCTGTAATGTCGTAAGGTCATAGAGTTTCGGCGGCATCGTTTTCTTCTGCTTCTTTTCTACCTTTACAATTACCGCCTTTTCTCCCTGACAGCTCTCTGCCAGTCTCCTTGCTTCTGTCTCTTCCTTAAAATTTTCAGATACCGCAGTAAATCCATCTCCTGTAAGCGTAACTTTGTAAAAAGGTTCTTTTACAAAAGTATCTATTTTTTCCTGCCGTTCCACCAGCATGGCAAGCGTTGGCGTCTGGACTCTTCCGATCACCAGACGTTTATAATATTTCGTTGTAAAGGCTCTGGTTGCATTCATGCCGATAAGCCAGTCCGCCTTTGCCCTGCACACAGCAGCTTCACAGAGATTCCCATACTCCCTGCCGTCCTTTAAATGAGCAAATCCGTCACGAACTGCACCATCCTCCATCGAACTGATCCACAGTCTTTTTACGGGAAGCCTGCTTCCGGACAAGTCATAAACACGCTTAAAAATCAGTTCCCCTTCCCTTCCGGCATCACAGGCATTCACCACATACTCTAAATCCGGACGGTTCAGCAGTTTTTTCAATACCTCAAATTGTTTTTTCTTATCCCTTGCCACCGCAAGCTGCCAATGTTCCGGTAAAATAGGAAGCTGTGAAAACTCCCATTTCTCATAGCGGCTGTCATATACCTCCGGGGACACGTATTCCGCCAGATGTCCGAGACACCAGCTAACGATACAGTCTGCACCTGACAGATAACCATCCTGTCTTTTTCCTGCTCCCAATACTTTCGCCAATGTCTGAGATACACTGGGTTTCTCTCCAATCACTAAATACATTCCATTCTCCTTTCCAAAAAAGGACAGCCGTTTTCTTTTCGGCTGCCCTTTTCCTATCCATCCTTAACTTTGTTTTTTATTCTTCTGTGTCATCCTCGTCCATGTGGTTTTCAGAATCTTCGTTGATGTAATCTCCTTCATAAAATTCCAAATCCTCATCTCCGGCATCCTCTTCCTCTTTTTTAGGCTTTACAACCTTAAAATAATAAACACCACCGCATCCTGCTACGGCAAGCAGCGCAATGGCAAGCAACGCCCCGGTATTAGTCTCTTTACTTTCTTTTTCCGGCTCCTTTTCCGTTTCCTCAACTGCAGGTTTTGTCTCCGGCTGTGGTGTAATGACTGTTGGCTGTTCTGTTTCCTGTTTCTTTGTTTCCGTAACAAACTCTGCCAGATCATCCTCATCAATCATGGAAAGCATATATACGTTTTCTTTGTTACTGGAACGGTCCAACACAAGAAAAAACGTATTGCCGTTCTTTGTCTGTACCGTAAGGAACTCTTTTGTGCTGTCCCCTGATTTATCATCTGCCAGACTTCCGTTCCCCGGAACAGAAAAAGGTGTTTCCTCTGTCTTCGGCGGTTCTTCCTCCTGTACTGGCGTCTCTGTTGGCGCAGGTGCTTCCACCGCCTGCTGAGCCGCTTCATCCGTAAAGGCAAAGGCAGTCGTGGCAGGCAAGACCATCCCTGCCGCCACTGTAAACGCTGCCAGCCACTTTTTAATTTTCATTCTCACGATGTTCATCCTCCTTTTCTTCTGCCCTATGTCCCGGCAGTTTTCTTTCTTCTGCAATATCCTTCCAATCCTCTTCTTTTTTTGTATCCGGCACAGTAGTTTCTTCCGTCAGATACGGAAAAACAGCCGTTCCATTCTGGATTTTGTCCAATACTACCAGAAGTTCCCGGCTGTTTAATTTCATGGAACGGATACTTTTAATAATCTCCGCATCCTCCAACTGCTTTTTTCGGATATTCAGTTCCCTTAAATGTTCCTGCCACTCGGTAATTCTTTCCTCTGTTTTCTGGATTTCATCCAGAACCTTTTTTAATTTCATATTCACTTTCTTAACCTCCTACTGGATTCTTCCAAACGCCATGAAATGTTCCTGCCAATATGCAGAACTGATATTCGCATACTGGATGGGATTGCCGCAGTGGATCATCATGTTGTCTCCTACATAGATTCCCACATGACTGGCTCCCGGCGTATTGTAAGTACCCTGAAAGAAAATCAGATCTCCCGGTTTTGCTTCGGACGGCGATACATATGCACAGCAGGAACGAAGCCCGTCTGCCGTCTGCCTTCCTACATTCCAGCCGTTTCCGCAGTTATTGATTACCCAACTGACAAATCCGGAACAGTCAAAACTGGTACTGGGCGAAGCGCCGCCCCACACATACGGGTATCCCAGATATTTTTCTGCTTCATGGATCATGTTTGCAAATTTTTCATCTGACAATGCCTCTGCCGGAATTTCATAGCCAAAACCACCGGAACCTCCGCCACTGGGCAGCGTATTTACATCAAACAGATAATCACGGTTCCCATATGTCAGATTGTAATAATCATACCGCTGTTCTTCCTCGTCATTCATTCTGTTTCTGAGCACAGTATCCAGATTATGGTTTGTCAGCACTGTTTCCAGCCTGTTTACCTCTCTGGTACTGGTCACTTCCACTTCCTGACTTCCATTGTCATCTGCTATGTATGCTTCCCATGTCTGATGTCCGTGTGCAGAAGCGGCTGCATGGTCTCCATAATAAACATCGAACTGCACCCCGTACTGGTCAAAAGCGCCTGTATCTTCTACAACATACTCCACACCATTCATCACAATCTTCGTGCCCAGAGGTACAAAAGGATTGGAAGCGTCTACCGCAATCGTGTGGTTTGCCTGCGGCATGGCTCCGCTGGCTGTCGATCCGCCGGACCAGACGCCGCAGCAGATCGGACAGTTGCAATATCCACTGGTTACTACCTGTCCCAGTGATTCCCCAACCCGTACCGTCTGTGTTTCTGTCACTGTTTCACGCACACTCTCCGTATGTATGCTGTACTGTTCCCGGAAGATTTCTTCAATCTCCGAAGCCACCTGTGCATATGTAAAATCCCCGTATTTAACTGTCAGGTAGGAGATAAGGTGGTATGGATTATGGCTGATTTCGTCTACCTGATAGCGGTATTCCTCATATTCTGGATGTGTGGCTTCCATGCTGTTAATCTGATTATTCAATGCCGCTTCAAGCTGTGCATAAGCATTTTCTGCCGCATAAATATCTTCATCCTCGCTGGCATAGGTGGTAGAAATAATTGTGGTACTGCCGCCCTGAATGCTGGCGCTGCAGCTGCTGAGTGAGGCTGCCATCACTGCGAACAACAATACGCAGACACCTATACCTGCGAAAATTGCCCGGTTCCTGCAAAGAATCTCCTGCAGTACCTTCTTTGCTTTGACCGCAATGGTTTCTGTAACCCGGATGGTATCCTCCGTTGCTTTTTTCCCTTCCTTCGCCGCAGCATAAGCCTGTTTGTAACGCCTTTTCTGCCAGAAGCGTAAAATAGCATTCTTCTTTGACTGTTCCACCTCGGCAGCGTGTTTCCCCACTTCTTTTCCGCTTTTTTTCATCGCCTCAAACTGCAGGCGGCCCGCTTCCGCTGTTTTTTCTGCCTGCCGTTCCGTGTGCAGGGATTCCTGCAGTCTGCGGCTTGACCGGGAAACGGCATATCGGACAGTCTTTTCTCCCAACAGTTCCGCTTTATGTGCCCCTTCCACTGCCGCATTTTCCTGTTCTGCTTCGTGACTCTTCCCATGAACATAAGCAGATGCAGCAACAGTACCTGCTGAAACAGCCTTCTTTGCCATCCCAATTCCGGCTCCCTGTATCATCCCGCTGCTTTCATCCCCAAAAGAAAGTCTTCCTGCCTGTTTCTTCTGTTCTTTATGGAGCTGTTCCCGCTTTATCTTTCCCTTGATTTCCTCACGGAACCCTTCCATCGACTGCTCCGCTGTTTCCTGGTTCTTACGAAAACGGGAAGATTCTTTTTCTTTCTGAGCCGTCTGTTTTTCTTCTGCCGTTTTTTCTGCCCTTTCTCTTCGGACATAGGACTGCACCTGCTGTTTTTTTCGGCTATGGCTTGTCCATGCAGCAGCTTCTGCATATTCCCTCGCCCCGGACGGATGCCCCCTGATACTTTCCACACGGGAAGAATAATCAGACAAACGTTCCCCTGTATTGCTGTCTGCTTCCTCTATTTCTTCCTGCCATCTGGCACTCTCCGATTCCGGTATCCGCATTTTTCTGGAAGCCGCCCGTTTTTTTCCACTTTCCTCCATGTCCTGCCCGACTGTTTCCGCAGCTTCTGTTCTGCCTGCTTTTTCCGAATACAGCTTCTTTTTCGCAGACTTCGTATCTTCCGCCCTTTCTCCCCGCTTTGAAAAATCTTCCATATCCTCTGCCTGTGTTGCGCAGAAAAAATCATCTGTTTCCCGGTTACTTACCCGGATGGATTTTCTGCTGTGCAGATTTTCCTCCTTCAGTCCATCCCGGCTCATTTTCTTTACGGTTTTGTCTCTTGCCCTGTACTCATGCTCCTGCATGATTTCTCATCTCCTTACATATATGGCTGTGCATACTCTTCCCATTTTTCCAGTGTCGCATCTGCCATTTTCGGAATGGAGGCAGCAAATTTCCATGCCTCCGGCGGCAGGGGATTTCCATGAAGCATCAGAAGATGCAGCATAGAACTCTGCATGTCCACCAGTGCCGCAAGATAAATCAAATCCTCCGGCATATGGGAAAAGACCTCTTCTCCATTGCTGTCTTTTCCATTCTCCAAAAGCATTTGCAATTCTTTTGGTATATCTTCTCTTTTTACTTTTACGGTGTGAACCATTATTTTGTTATCTCCTTTTCTGCTATTTTCTTTGCCACTACAACCAGCCTTCCGTTTTCCTGCGAATATTCACAAGTGGAAAGTGTCAGCAGCTTCTCTCCATAATCTGCCGTAATCCCGGTATCATAAAATGACCGTTCCTTTACAGCTTCTATAAATGTTTCATATGACTTTCTGTTTTCCGCTTTCGTGAACGTATAATAGGCAAAATCACTTCCCGTATAAACCGGAGTGGAAAAGACTGCAAACACCTGATATTTTTCTTCCCCCTGCAGCGTATTGAAAAAAATAAAAGGATGCTCTTTAAAGAACTTCCTCTCACGATACCCTTCCAATGCGGCAAACATCTTTCCGCTGTTCATGTGGTGTCCATAGATGATCAGATTGTCGCAATCTTTCAGGGAACAGTTTTCTGAAAGAAACAAGCTTCCATTTGCAGAGTATTCTCTGAAAAAATCCCGTTTCAGATAATAATTCACTTCTTCCGGATGGTACATAACGGGGTAGTCAATAAGCGTATCCGGTATCGTCAGCCAGCCGATACAATCCTTGTTTTTTTCATGAAGGGCAAGAAGCCCCTCATGGATGAGGTTCTGCTCTTCTTCATCCTGTCGGGGCTTCTCTTTTGTTTCTTCTTTTTGGTTTTCATAAATTTCTTTTAACTGTTCCTGTAAAATATCCGCTTTTTCTTCCTGTTTTGCATAGTCTGCGAGGAAGTGTCCGCTGATTCCCAATAATGCCAGTGACAGAAAACAAAGCAGATAGGCTGCCCATTTTCTCATACGCATCCTTCTCCGATTTTTTTGTCTCCTGACACCTTTTTTATCCGTTCTTCCGCCAGCCTGCAGTATTCCTCGTTCAATTCAATCCCGATATACTGTCGGTTTAACCCTTTTGCCACAGCCCCGGTTGTCCCGCTTCCCATAAACGGATCAAGGACAATCCCCTGTTTTGGGCATCCCGCAAGGATACAGGTTTCCGCCAAACGTGGCGGAAATGCTGCAAAATGTGCCCCTTTATATGGAACGGTATTGATATTCCACACATCCCGCTTATTCCTTAAAGGGTTGATTTCTGTTTTTCCATACCTGCAGGGATTGTTGATCTGCTGTCTGGACATCTGCCCCGGTATGCCGTCCGCATATTTTGTGTTTTCCTTTCTCCCATAGCGGTAACGGATGGCGGTACTTAAAGCAATCGGCTCGGCAACGGCAAGATTGTCGTAAAAATATTTCCCGGACTTTGTAAGCAGGAAGATATGTTCATAACATCGGCTCGGTCGGTCTTTTGCACTCTCCGGCATGGGATTATCCTTCTGCCAGATAATATCACTGCGAAGAAACCAGCCCTCTTTTCTCAGGGTAAGTGCCAGCAGCCACGGAAGTCCCATCAATTCTTTTGGCTTGCAGCCGGACAACCCATGATAGGATTTCCGGCTGTAGCAGTCTGCTATATTAAGCCAGAACGTACCATCTGACCGCAGGACTCTTTTTAATTCACAAAACACAGAAACCAAATGTCCGATATATTCCTCCGGTGCGCCTTCCCTGCCAATCTGGTTTTCCTTTCCATAATCCCGTAAAGCATAATACGGCGGAGAAGTCACACAACAATGGATACTTTCATCCGGCAGACTTTTAGCACCTCCAGACAGTCCCCATTGATAATCGTATCCGTTTTTAACATTCTGCTTTTCCCGCCTTTTCTCCTGTTCCTTCCAAATCCGAAGGTTTGGTTGTCATCAAAGCATACAGACGCAGGGATTTATCAAACTTATCCTTAAACGGGATAATGGTACTGCCATAAAAAATCAATCCCTCTCCCTCGCCGCTGTTGGTCACATAGGAAAGCTGGTGGGGCGAAATGTTCAACTGCTTCGCCAAAATCTGCCTGTCCCCTGCCGCCTGGTTGAGCATATAGATGAAGTCCGAGTTTTCAAATATGTTTTCGATTTCCCGGCTGGCAAGCAAATCCTTGATATTCTGCGTGATTCCTGTCGGGATACCGCCCCATTTACGGAAACGCTTCCAAATCTCCACGGAATAAGCCGCCGTCTGTTCCTCCTTCAGAAGCAGATGGAACTCATCAATATAGTATCTGGTAGATTTATGCAGCGCCCGGTTGACCGTCACACGGTTCCACACCTGATCCTGCACGATCAGCATCCCAAGCTTTTTAAGCTGTTTTCCCAAATCCTTAATATCAAAACAGACAATCCGGTTATTCAGTTCCACGTTGGTACGGTGGTTGAACACCTTTAAGGAACCGTTGACATAGATTTCCAATGCTGTCGCAATCCTCTGTGCCTGAACCTCTTTCTGTTCCCGCAGGCATTGGTACAAATCTCCCAATACAGGCATATTCTCCGGCACAGGGTTTTCAAAATATTTCTGGTATACAATCGGCAAGCATCGGTCAATGACAGACTTTTCTTCTGCTTCAATACCATTTCTGGAACCCATAATCAGCTCACACAAGGACAGAATGAAATCACTCTTAAAGCCCAGCGGGTTATCATCATCAGAATAATCCAGGTTGATGTCCATTGGATTGATGTAATCGTGACTGGTAGGCGAGATATGGATAACCTGCCCTCCAAGTGCGTTGACAAGGGGATAGTATTCTCCTTCCGGATCTCCGATAATAATGTCATCCTGCGTGACAAAAAAAGCATTGGTAATTTCCCTTTTGGCAGAAAAAGATTTTCCGGAACCGGGCGTACCAAGAATCAGTCCGTTAGGATTTTTCAGTTTCTTCCTGTCCACCATGATCATGTTGTTGGAAAGGGCGTTCAAACCGTAATACAAAGATTCTCCCGCCATGAACAATTCCTGTGTGGTAAATGGCACAAAAATAGCAGTGGATGTAGTTGTCAGCGCTCTCTTAATCGGAATCAGATTCAATCCCAACGGAACACTGCTCATCAATCCCTGCTCCTGCATATAGTCCAATCTTCTTAATGAACAATTATATTTCTGTGCAATCCCTCCTGTCTGGAACACCGCATTATCAAGTTCCTGCTTTGTCTTTGCCGTATTTAAAAACAATACCGTCACAAGGAACATCCTTTCATTTCTGGACTGCAAATCTTCCAAAAGACGCTTCGCTTCCCCGCCATACGTGTTCAAATCTGACGGAATGATGTCCATATCGTACCCTGAACGTACTGCTTTTTTCTGTTCTTCTATCTTCATGCGGTTAATATCCGTCACTTTACTTTTTACCAGCTTAATCGCTTTCATCTGATCCAGAGACTGGATATGAAGATTTACAATCAGATTTCTGTCCATATCCAAAAACTCTGCCAGCATCTTATCTGTCAGCTCCGGTGCAAGTATCTGTAAATAAGATGCTGCACCGATGGTATTTCCCATCTGAAAGGTCTTTCCGTCCCGGAACACAAAACTGGTAGGTGCAATAAAGTCTTTTGTCCCCATTCCGCTTCGCAGTACCCTGTCATAAGAGAACTGGAACGGCACTTTTTCTTCCGGGTTAAAGGTTTCATAGAGAATCTGAAGCCGTTCCTCCCCGGACAGCGGATAAGCCGACACTCCGAGAACCTTGAAGTTATTTAAAATATCCGCTTCGATACGTTCCAGCTTCGGCTTTGCTTCCCGGATGTTCTCCGCCTTAATTCCAAATGTAATGTATTTCGTCCGTACCAGGCCATTATTTCCTTTTGCCAGCTGATTTTTTAACATCTGTGCATACTCCATACGCACATCGTCAAATGCGTCATTCTGCGGTCTGATCTGAATAGCGGATTCAAATTCTTTCATACTGCTGTGATGGTTGATAAAGGACACCTGAAAATGGATACTGCTGTCAAAATAATTGAGGAAGTCACACCAGTTTTCAAAAATGGCATTCTTATCTTCGTTCTGTGCCAACTGGTAGTTAATGTCATAAAATCGGATGGTTTTGGAATAATATTTCTCCTGTACCCGGCAGATACCGTCCTTTGCCATTTCCCGGTATGGTATGGATTTCTGTGCCGAAAGACGCTTCTCCTTTTCCTTTTTCAATTCTGCTTTTGAAGGTTTCTTCTCCACAATCTTCTGTGATCCGACTGTATTTCGTCCCTTTCTTTTTCTCCCCGGTTTCTCGGATGCCGCAGAATAATTTACCGTTTTATGCTTTTTCTTTTTTTCCTTTTTTAAAGCGGCTCTTTCTTCTTTTGCTGCCAGCTTTGCTTCTTTTTTAGCTGCCTTTTTCTCTGCTTTTTCCTGCTCTCTGCGCAGCTTCTCATTCATTTTTTCTGCTTTTTTCATAGCCCTTTTTTCACGCCTGGTAAGTTTTCTGGGTGGTTTTCTCCTGCCCCTTCTGCGTTCCAGAGCTTCATAACCGGACACCACAGGCTGTCCCCTTACAAGGCCTGCCATTTTTTCTGTATCATAGGCTTCTGCCTCTCCATAATCCGGATATTCCTCGTCCGCATCATCCAGCCAGCCTCTTTCATAGGCTTCCTGCCTTTTGATATGAGACTGGTACGCCTGTCTATCATTTCCTTTTCTTTTTCTCTGCATGTCCGCTTCCTCCTCTCTTTCTTTTCTCAGTCGTTACTGTTTCCTGTATTTCGTACAGATTCTCAATCTCATACCTGCGGATGGCAGGATACCGCAGTTTTACATGAATGACATTTAAGAGAATCTTTTCCAAAGGCAGGCCGTCCTTTTCATACATGGCAAACATAAATGCCGGAAGCATAAGAATGACCATACCTGTTGCCGCATTGCTTGTTCCAATCCATTCCCTTGTCAGAAAATAAAATGGAAGCCCCACAGCCGCCGCAATCACCAGACAGATAAGCTGCCGTTTCGTGAGGTTTAAAACAACCTTATTTTTTACCTTTGTCAAATCTTTGGGTACTGATACAAATGCCACGATTACCATCTCCTTTCCCTGCATTTTCTAAAATCCGGGACGATGCAGAACCTTCAACTTCATTTCCCCACACATCCCATCCGGATGTTTTCTGCCTTGCAAACAGTTCAATTCTCGGCAGTTCTCCAAATAATTCCACAATCCTCTTCCGGACTTCATCCGGCTTTTTACTGTGCTGTTCCAATGGGCTTATGATAAGCTGAGAGATACTTTTCGATATCCGCTTTGGATGTCCCTTAATCCCAAGCAGACAGATTTCCACATTGGAACGTGTCCAATAGCCCATCCCGAAAAAGAATCCTTTTCCGGATTTATTCTGTTTTACCCATGCAAACCCAAGTGTCTTATAGGTAAATCCCCATGCTTCAAAAAGTTTCATTGCATCCTGAAGCTGCGGAAATGTTACCCATAAAAACAAAGCACAGTCCTTTGCTGCAAGTTCTGCAACAGGAAGTCTGCATATTTCCTGAATACTCATAGTTGGATAGTGGTTTTCTGCCGCCCCCTGTCCCCGGTTCATGTCATATCTCCAGGGCGGATCAGCATAAATAATGTTATATTTTTTCTCCATTGTTTCCTTAGTGTGCATTGAAAATAGAGCGTGACAGGTTTCCGGTTTTCATCAGACTAAAGCAGAGAATGACCGTATATGCCGCCACTCCAAACAATGCTGAATGCATATTGTCTGAAATCTGGATAATGGATACAAGCACCGCATAAATGCCTACACACACCATCATAAAAAATCCCTGAAATCCGAGTGCCAGAAGCCCCCGGAAATAATTTGTTCCTACCTGCCCCCATTCCCGGTTGGACATGGTTGCAAACGGAATCGGTGCAATCGAAGTATAGAGGTAAATTTCTATCATCCTTCCAAACAGGATGACGGTAATCAGTACAGACATCACCTTCATGCACAGGCTGACCACCATCGTCTCCAGTGCCAGTGTGACCAATTCCCCTATTTCCATAGACTCCATTGCCGTATTCATGGCTTCAATCATGGAATCTACGTTAATAGCCGTTTGCGAATTGATAGAGCCGCCTGCGGCATTTACTACATGCTGTCCCACATCAAAGACTGCCATCGCAATCGTGAAGGTATTGCTGACAAGATAAACTGCCACCCACATCTTGAAAAAATACTTGAAAAACATCCAAGTATCTATCTCGTGCATATTATTTTTCTCTGTCAGCATGGTAATCAGTTCATAACACAGGACAAATGTAATAATCACGCCTGCAATCGGCACAATGACCGAATTGGAAAGATTCTGTATCAGACTGAAAATACTTCCATTCCAGCCTTGCGGGGTTTGTCCGACCTGCGCAGCGATTTCTCCTGTCTTTTCATTGACATCGGTAAACATGGTTGTCAGGTTGGACGTGACCATCCCCGTCAAAAGCTCCCTCATCCATTCCTCGATTGCTTCAAAAATGCCATCGAACATGGGTGGTTCTCCTTTCCTCTATGCTTAAAACAGTCCTCCCAGAAGCGGGATAAGCTGTGTTCCGATTAACACACCCCCTCCTCCGGCCATAAGCTGCTTAATTCCCTGTGATTTTGCACCTGGGTTATCATTTCCGTATCCTTCCAGAAGATTGATAACTCCCCATACGGCAAGTCCGGCACCGATTGCCACCACAAGGGTCTGTAAAATATTAATTGCTGAAGCAAAAAACGCCATATAATCACTTGAAAGTCCAATATAGAAAACAGGATTTTCTCTATTTGTCCCGTTTTTGCACATTAAAAAACCGCCGTTTCTTCCGGCGGTCAGCTCTTTCCATATTGGTTTCTTCTCCTTTCCAATTTTTTTGTTTTAATTTTTGTATTTGTGCAATGAGCCTGTATTCCATATTTCCGGTTCAGCACGAATAGGTGGGTAAACATATCTGCCACCTGTTTCTATGTAAAACTGCATTTTCCCCTTTCCGGACTTTGCGACACGGTGTCGCAAAGTTCCTTAATTTACTGTTTTTTCTGTTTCATGTTCTTCTGCTTCATTTCCATCCACCTCATATAAGTCAAATTCTTCCTGTCTCCTGATTTTAAGCTGATGCTTCATATATGCTTCCACATCAAAAGCATTCTTCTCGTCATAATCGGACAACTCCCGGTATCGCTTATGCTTCGTAATGTCAAACTTGTCACTCAAAAACGGACGCACCCCTCTAAGCTGCAAAATACATTTATTTCCATCCATAACCGATAGTTCATCCCGGCTCATCAATTCCTTCCCTGTTTTTTGATAATTAAGCCCATAGGAACGGCTTTGTCCACGTGTGTCAGATGTGTTATAAAGGTCAATGGTTTCCTTTCCAAGTGTCTCTGATATTTCCTTTAAAGTTGTACTTTCCTTTCCTCCCAGAAACAGCATCGTGTCGCAATTCCCGCTGATTGTTTCGGCTGCATCCTTATAAATCGTCTTTAACTGGCTCTGGGACTGCAAGATAATGGAGGCAGAAATTTCTCTGCTTCGGATGGTTGCAATCAGCTTGTCAAATTTTGGAATCTGTCCGATGTTTGCAAATTCGTCTAAAAGCAAACGTACATGGTAAGGTAATCTTCCTCCATGTACATCATCTGCCCTGTCACATAACAGGTTAAAAAGCTGCGTGTACATAATCGCAACAATAAAATTGAAGGTATCATCCGTATCAGAGATAATGACAAACATTGCCGTCCTCTGGTCTCCAAGCATATCCAGTTCCATCTCATCATAAGAAGTCAGTTCCCGAAGTTCCGCAATATCAAATGGCGCAAGTCTCGCACCACAGGAAATCAGGATACTTTTTGCTGTCTTACCTGCCGCCAGTTTGTATTTTTTGTACTGTCGCACAGCAAAGTGTTCCGGGTTTTCTGCCTCCAATTCCTCAAACAGCTCGTCCACCGCATTTTTAAATTCCTCATCATCCTCTCTTGCCTCAGAAGCATTGATAAATTCAAGCAGTGTGGCAAAATTCTGTTCGTCCTCCGGTGCTTCATAATAGATGTACCCAATCAGGGCACAATACAGAAGCCTTTCGGCCTTTACCCAAAAATCTTCGGAAGATTTTTCTCCTTCGCCTTTGGTATTGGCAATGATGGTATTGACCAGCTTTAAGATGTCTTTTTCACTGCGGATATAGCGGAAGGGATTATAATGCATACTTTTTTTGAAATTTATGGTATTCAACACTTTAATCCGGTATGGTTCATAAATAACCTTTCCCTGTTTATCCCTGACTGGCTTGCCGTTTTTCATCTTCGGTGTACCACGGCGGAGCATTTTCCCGCACTCCACCAGAATCGTCCCCTTCGGATCAGTTACAACATAGGAAACATTGGATGGCATCTGCATTAAATTCGGCTTTACATAGAACCTTGTTTTACCGGAACCGGAACCGCCGATAATGATTACATTTTTGTTTCTTGCATATTTAGGCTGTTTCGGGCGGCTGTTCATGGTAAGCCGTTCCGTCTGTGTCAAAAGGATATTATTTTCAAACACTGGATCAATAAAAGGTGCGATGTCTTTCTGGTTTCCCCATCGGGCAGAACCGTATTCCTCTCCCTGCCGGAATTTCTTTGCATTTTTCCCTTTCAGGTACACCATTGCCTTAATCACTACAGTGGTAATCATCCCAACTGCCATATCAAAGATATGGAGACTGAGAATTGGATTTGAGAACGCCATCTGGAAATTCAAAAACAGCACCCCCAGACGTTCTATTGCGGATTCCCCAACACAGAACCGATACAGCCATGCCAGCTTATCTGCCAGGTAAAAAACAATTACATAGGGAATATTCATCATAAGCAGACGTTTCTTATCCACCGCAGGCATCTGTCCGGCAATGTCCTGTCCTATTTTTTTCAAAACTGTCATAACTTCTGACTCCGGCTTCTTTTTATGCTTCCTGCTCAATGTTCCTGCCCCCGATTCTTCTGTTTCATCTTTTCCCTCTGCCTGTGCTTTGCCACACGTTCCATTGCCAAATACAGTTTCTTCCGGACAGATACTTTTTTGCTTTTCTTTAACTGCCATCCGGTATATTCCTTAAAAGCGGCAGTTATGGAATCCACTTCTTTCGCCTTAAAAAAGACATAATATTTCGGAGGTTCTGCCGACCTGTCTTTCTTCAGGCAGTAGTCTATATCATATTTTCTGGCATATTTTTCAAAAGACCGGATATTCCCATCTGTAACCTCAATATTAGAAAGCTCCTGATTGTGTGCTTTCAGTTTTTCCATGCTCTGTTTCCCATGATATACGGTTTCTTTTTTCTGCCCCTTTCCAGAAATTTTTTGCCGCTTTTGGGACTGTTCCATCTCCCTGAGCAGCTTCTGCAGCGATGCTTTTAAAATCTGTGCAGAAATTTTCCCTCCCCGTATACACAAAGACACCACCTTTTCATTTACTTCATCCTGCAAGACAATCACCTTCCTTCTCCCTGACTGCTTTCTTCTGTTTTATTTCCAGCAGAATCTTCTGCAGGCAGTACCCGATGCAAGGAGAATATCTTCCATAAGGGCATCCCTCACAGCACCAAGTCTCCTCTTTCTCTTCAAAAGGTTCCTCCGGCAAAAGCCGATAATAGCATTCTTCTTTGGAACATCCATTCTTCCGGCTATTCCAAAAATAACAGTAAGAGCAGTCCTTTGGCTTATCCTCTGCATATTTCTGATTATCCGCTTTCTTCTGCATCCTGTTTTGCTCTCCTGTCCAATTCTTCCAATCTCCTGTCCTCCTCTGCCCCTACACGAATACAGCAATATAGGCTAACTGCTATGACCACTGCAGCTCCGCCGATAATAATTCCAATCATCTCCATACACCTCTTTCGTCCATCAACAAAAAAACAGGGTGTTTCCAAAATGACCAGCACTTCGGAAACACCCAATATTTCTTTTTTATTTTTTCTTTTTTAACAGGAACAGTGAACCCCCTGTTCCGCACAATGCAAGACCAGCAAGAAGCAGCCACAGCCGTATATTGCTATCATCACCTGTTTTCGGTGTGTCTGTCGGCTTTGAAGGTTCCTGCGGTGTCTGCGGCGTTTCCGAAGGTTTCTTTTCATCCTTCATGGATACCTTCTGAATCTCTCCGGTATCTTTTACAGAAAACTCCACATCCTCCGCTATCAGATATCCTTCCGGTGCTGTTTCCTCTCGCAGTATATAATCTCCAATCGGAAGTTTTTCCATATAATGCGGCTTGTCTGTAGAAGTCCAGCTTTCCACCGCATTTCCATCTTTATCAAGCACCGTCATTTTTGCCCCCGGCAATTCTTTCCCCGAAATATCCGTTTTGGAAATCTCAACCTTTGTCACATCGTCTTTCATTTCCACTTTCTGAACTTCTGCAGTATTTTCAACAGTGAACGTAATACTTTCCGCTGTCACATAACCATCTGCCGGAAGTGTTTCTGTCAGAGTATATTCTTTGCCGACTTCCAGTTCTTTGATAATGTGCGGCTCCGTACCGGATGTCCACTCATCTACCACAGTTCCGTCCTGATCGGTTACTTCCAGTTTTGCACCCGGTAACTCTTCTCCTGTGGTAAGGTCAGATTTTGTGATTTCAAAGATAGTTGCCTCATTTTCAAAGGTGTGCTCAAAAGTAACTTCCGGCACATCCGCTCCAGCATACTCGAAAGTAAATTCTTTTACTTCTTCTGTCGTAACAAAACCTGCAGGTGCTTTTACTTCCTTCACATAGAAGCTGCCACCTACCGGAAGATCTGCAGTAAAGAAGATTTTTCCATCCTTGTCAGTCGCTTTCTGCTCCATAATGGTATCTGCTTTTACAAGCACATCACCGTCAGTATTCTTAATATCTTCTTTGGCACAAAGGGCAAATACGCCGCCCTCCAGCACACGGTCAGAATCTTTCTCTTTTTTGGTTACGATCACTTTTGCTTTCTGACGGCTGTTCTGCCATTCAGAATCGAAAGTTACCACCGGAGTATCCTGATCACGATAAGTCAGATCAATGTCTCTCGGCTCTCCGTCCAACACAAAACCATCGGCTGTTTCTTTTTCTACCACATAGTATTTTCCAAGCGGCAGGTCATCGGTTCTTGCAATGCCAAGTTCATCGGTTTTGATGGTTGCTACCAGTTCATCCTTTTTGTAATAATCATCACTTTCTCCGTCAGCGGCTTTAATATCTTCTCTGGCATAAATTTCAAAGGTAACGTCTTTCAAAGAGCCTGTCACATAACCCCAGATGGAATCCATTGCTCCTGCAACCATGTCATTCCAGCTCACTTCACTTAAGAATTCACCTTTTTTGTTGATGATGATACGTCCAATCGGAACGTCATCCTTCATTTCCACTTTCTGAATCTCTGCAGTATCCGTGATTGTAAATTCCACTTCTTCTGCTTTTAAGTAGCCATATGGCGCAAATTCTTCACGCAGGATATAGGTTTCCCCGACATGCAGACGTTTGATGATATGCGGTTCCCCTTTTACGGAAGTCCATTTATCAATTTCATTTCCATCTTTATCAAGAACCGTTAGAGTTGCACCATCCAGTTCCACGCCTGTGGTAAGGTCAGATTTTCTAAACTCAACCGTTGTAGGCTGATTCTTAAAGATTTCTTTCAGGCGGACAACTTCTACATCCTGACCCTGATAAGAAACAGTCACTTCGATAATCTCATCAGAAGAAACAAATCCGTCCGGTGCCTGTAATTCTTTGATATAGTAGCTTCCAAATGGTAAATTCTGTTCAAAAATTGCTGTTCCATCTTCGCCTGTGACGGCTGTACAAAGCTGCTCATCTGCTTTCACAATCACTTTTCCCCCGGCTTTGATGTCTTCTTTTGCATATAAACCAAACTCTGCTCCGGCGATGGTGCTGCCATTTTCCGCATCCTGTTTTTCCACGGAAATTTCCACTTTCTGACGCTCATTGATGAACTCTACGCTTTCCACCACGGCAGGAGTATCCTGATCCACATAGACAAACTGCACATTCTGCTCTGCTTTGTTATGTACAAAACCATCCGGTGCTGTTTTTTCTACAACCCTGTAATTTCCAAGTGGAAGATTTTTGATTGTGGCACTTCCTGTTTCATCTGTTGTAAGCTCTGCCACCAAAGTATCTTTGGCATACTCTAAAATACGGTTTCCGGCATCGTCTTTCTGAAAATCTGCAGTATAAATATCTTCTGCAGCGTAGATTGCAAAGACTGCTCCGGCAAGGTTTTCCATCTCATATTTGAAGTCCTTTCCGTAGTCTTTCAGAACTTCACCTTTTTTCACTACTGTAAGTTCCCCTTTTACCGGATGATTTTCATAAACCACTTCGATAATGGCATCTCCTGAAACCGGTTCAATCTGATACAGAGTATCGCTATCTACTTTAATTTCCGCATAATTCTTGTTGATGGTATATCCATCGGGCGCTGTCACTTCTTCAATACGATAATGACCGATTTTCAAATTCTGCGGAAGGATTAAATATCCATCAGCATCGGTAAAATAGGATTTATGTACAATAGTAGTCGGATAGGTCGTTACCTGTTCTACATATTTCTCATTATCCATATCGTAAATCTTAAATTCTGTTCCAGCAGCCAGCACTGTTTTCTTTGTTTCATCGTCCTGTTTCGTGATTTTCAATTTGGCAGAAAACTCATCATCCAAAAGCACACGCCATACCTGCGGCTCTGTCGGCTTATGCTCTGTGATTCTTACAATAAAATCATCCACTGGTTTATAATTATGCGGTGTCGTTGTCTCTCTTACCACATAAGTTCCATATGGAAGTGGAATGGATACTGCATAGCCTTTTTTATCGGTAAAGATTTCAGTTGCCCCATTTTCTCCAAGTACCACCGGAGTAACGGAATCAAAGTCATAAGTTCCATCTTCTTTCACAGTTAAAGAAGATACCAGATAAGCAGTAAATCCTGCGCCTTCAAGAAGTGCTGCATCGGTATTCCCGTTATTTGCAGCCTTAATAATCTGGAACGGCTGCTTCTTGACCTGCTCTAAGGATGTACAGCTTCGTTCCACCACAGCCACTAAATCCCCTTCATAATCACAGACAAGATCATATTCATTTTTATCTGTCAGATAACCTGTCGGCGGTGTAATTTCTTTCACAAAATATTTACCGAGATACAGGTTTTCTGCAACTGCTTCCCCTTTTTCATTGGTTGTCAGTGATGCCACCTTATCCCCGGCTTTATAAATCACACCTGTTGCCCCATCCGGATGTACGATATCTTCACGTGCATACAAACCATATACTGCTTTTTCCAATGTGGCATCGCCCTGCGGTTCTGCTTTGTTTGTTTCTGCATCTTTTTTCTTCAGGAAAATCTTTGCTGTCACACGTTCATTTACAAATGTATGGGAGAAAGAAACGTCAGCTTCGCTGTCATTGGTATATGAAAATTTAAAAGAATATATATCTTCTTTATTTCTCTGATACCCGGACGGAGCCTGTTCTTCTTTTACATAGTAAGAATTTCCAATCGGAAGATCCGCTGTAAATATCGCTGTCCCATCCTCACCTGTGACTGCCTTTTCAATCAGAGAACCTTTCTTCACAACCACAATGCCGTCTGCGTTTACAATATCATTTCCGGCATACAAACCGAAAATACCGCCATCCAAAGGTTTTTCTGTATCCTTATCTTTCTTTACCACGGATACTTTTGCTTTCTGTCTGTCATTGATAAAAGTAGTCTCTGAAAATACCGCTTCTGCATTCTGCCCTGCATAAGATAACGTCACTGTCTTTTCTTCTTTTGCGTTATAAAAGTTTTCTGGTGCCTGCATTTCCTTCACAATATAAGTTCCGAGATGGAGATTTTTTAATACTGCCGCACCGTTATCTCCCGTTACCAGATGCTCTTTTACCAGCTCGCCTTTCTTATATACCTGTGCCCCATAAGCGGTCATTATATCCTCTCCTGCATATACAGAATAAACAGCACCTTTTTGTCGGCGTTTCTCATAGCGGAACACAATGCCTTTCTCGCTTAAATCTGCACCCGTCAATACCTGTCCCTCTTTATATACAGTGAGCTCTCCAAGCTGTTCTTTATCCGGAACAGTTACAGAAGTAGACTGATTTGCTACAAGTTTCACATTATATGCGGATGTATTGATACGATACCCGGTTGGTGCCGTAATCTCTTTTAAATATACCGTATCTTGTGTTTTCACAATTTCCACAGAGGCCGTACCGTTCTTATCTGTCTTTGGCATCTCCTTGATAAGCTGTGTACAGTTTTTATCTTTATAAATGCCGAACACTGCACCGGACAGTTTCGCATCCTCTTTTTCAGAATCTACTTTTACAACCTGAACTTTTGCAAGTTCCAGCCATGTAACCTGAAAAGAAGCCGTAGTTTCTTCCTCTATTCCCTCTCCAAAAACCAGTGCCAGATTTTGCGTATCGGAACCTGTGGTAATTTTATAAGCAGAATAATCCTTTGTTATGCTTCCTTTCATCTTTGCAGACCAGTTTTGTCCCACATCTTCCGTCTGGGTCAACGGCGCTGAAAGAAAAAACGTTGTACCTCCTTTTACTACAACATCTGCCCCTGCATTGCTGATTTTTCCTGTGGATACGTTATGAAACTTTACGCCCTTTGGCAGTTTCATGGTAATGGACTGTCTGCTGTCTGCCTGAAACGTTACTTCTTTTGTTCTCTGGATATTTCCATCTACATAAGCAGTTACTTTGTCATCTGAAAATGCCATAGCCGCATCCGGGATTTCCGGCTGGCTGACCGCATAACTATATAATTCTTTTGCCAATGCGATTCCGGTATCATTCGCCCCATAAAAAGCATCTTCACTTCCCTCTGCATAGGATGCCGCAAGATGTGTCACGACAAATCTTTTTCCGGCTGAAAAATCGGGATATTTCTTATCAAAAAAACAATCCTCTCCGCTTGCATTTGTCCCATAATAACACACTTTGGACAATTCTTTGCCGTCTCCCAGTTTTGTAATTTCATATACTTCGCTGCCCGGTCCCGGCTTTGACGGCTGGATGCAGTATGCGGTTGCCGTCACGCTTCCAAACTTTACGGTAAACGGACAAGTCAGGTAGGAACCCAGACCATAGTCTGCATAATAATACCAGCCGCCGGAACTTACCTCTACCTGTGATGAACGCAGCATTTTAGGATTGTATGCAGTAAAAGTAACCGTTTCTCCTTCCTCCAATGCCAAAAGGTCCACATTCCCTGCAATCATATGGTTTTTAAACTGTTCCATAACATCTAAAAGTTTCAGGCCACTTTCCTCATCATAAGTGTCCTGCCCTTTTAATGCTTCTAATGCCTGATTCAGTTCTGTTTCCGAAAGTTTTTTCTTATGCGAGTCCGTCTCGCCTTCCTCTGCATCCTCTCCCCCGGTCTGATCATTTCCGTCAGAATCCTGTGCATTTTTCTCTTTATGGATTTCCGCTGACGGCTCTCTTACCACAATATTTCTTTGCACATGATAAGACGGATGACCACTGACAGGCTCTACAAAATACACTGCATGATACGTATCTGCTTTATTTCCATCAAATGCCTGTCCATTCTGGTTCTTTGCCTCGTGGTACGTGACCTTTACTTTTTCCGGATGAATCTTCATTCCTGAGAAATCACTTTTCACGTCAAAACCCGTTCCTGCTTCTACTTCATAATCTTCCGCCGTTACAATCTCATCTTCAGCAAGGGCACCCTTTACTTTTTCCATGTCAGGATATTCTGCTTCGTAAGCCGCTGGCTCCGCTTCTGCCGCATAAGTGGTAACTGGCTGCATAATAGAAGAAATGATTGTCAATGCCGAGAGAAATCCCGATACGATTCTCTTTGATTTCCCTTTCATTCGCTAAGTACCTCTCTTTCTTTGTTTTTTGCCATTCTAATACTGTCCTGTTTCAAAAATTTTTCCTAAGTTCCCATATCTCTTTACCTCCTTTTTTACTTGTACTGCCCATAACAGTACATGAATACAGGGAACTTCCCTAAGCGGAACTTCCCTGCATGGTATCTACTGTTATACAGCCCGTAACCGGACTGTTTTTTTATTGAGCGTTTTTCCTGTTCTCATCCTGAACCCGTTCCCTGCTCCGGTTTTCTTTCCGCAGCGTTTTCTCCGAAAGGGTGGGCAGAATGCCCACTCCATGCCGGGTATCTATTCAGGCAGGCTATGAAATTATCAAGGTACATATAAAGGGATTTTTGAAATAAGAAAATACCCTCTCACTAATCGCAGGCTGGAGAGGGTAAAAATTGACCGTTTATAGAAATTTTTTGTTATATGGATTTCAAAGAATTGTCAGTGTGTTTTCTATCGCAACAAACACCAGCATTATTAAAGAGAATTGTTAAAACAACACTAGCGTATTTGATACAAAAAACGGGAGAGAACTGCATAAAAAACAATTCTCTCCCGTAATCATTATTCACATTAATTTTTAATTAGCCCAATCAAGATATGTAGAATCAACCAATATACCTCTACTTTCCTTAAATGTGTCTACCAATGTACATTCTTTAGTATTCAGTCTCTTTTTTACATTCATTATATGAATATAACGTATTAAGATAATTATGGTATTTTATAGAATCAGTTTCTATTTCACCAACATCTATTCCATGAAGAATCGTAATATACATTTCAAGCATGGCACAATTACTATATAGTCTATCCGTATCATTATCATACACAACACAAAGAAAAGGTTCTAATGCATATCTGCTATGAAAATACAAATAGAAACTATGGCTTATTTCATTGTCTTTAACTATATAAATATCTGACACATTTAAATTTTTAATTGGTAAAGTTTCCAACGTGGCACGTGTTATAGCGTCCATCTTTTGTATGGATACTTTTTGATATAAAACAAATTTTTTCATAAGAATTTCAAGAACATCTCTTGTTTTCTTATACGGTTTTACAATGCTGTTATTATATTCTCGTTTTAAGTCATTTATAAACGATTCTGTCTCTGGATTTATTAAAACTTTTTTACACATCAACCCATCCACCTATTTCATTAAATTTAATCCAATAATCTTCGTTGTAAAAATAGCATCGGAGATTATTTGTTGAAATATATACACTTTCTTCAGTGTCAGGAATCACGCAAGTACCTATTGAACGATATCCTTGTGTTGCAGATAATCCATCAATAAGAAAACCTTTACTATAATATTGTGAATCACCTACAATATATAGGTTATCAGCCCTTAACGCTTGAACCGCATTAGAACCTTGCCAACGAATATAAATCGTATATAAGGTAGGAATTCCACCAGTTCTTCCACTCAGGACACATGTTACCGTTGTAAAGCCACTACGAAGTTGCCCTGAATAGTTACCGTTTTCATCCAAAAACAGACGTCCATCAAATGTCGTAGAAGGTCCATCGAGAGACATTATATCAGCATTCGTATTTGTCTCTATGTCGGAAGCAAATACTGTTTCAAAATTTATCGACAACAACAAACAACAAGCCAAAAATATGCTCATTACTTTTCTAATTTTTTTCATATCCATCTTTATATGGTTTTTATTAAATCTGAACATTATCGCTACCTCCAATCGTAGAATTATCAGTTGTTATTCTTTACATTAAGCATACGTATATTTATCTTTTTCAAAGAAAATAACCTACTGAACAAATTTTAATGTATCAAAGTCAATCTCTGGTACCGTAACTGCTCTTCCTGCACTTTGGGCAGCACTTAAATAGATATAGTCATTCACGATCCATCCCGGATAACCGATTGAGCTGTCAGACACCTGCCACCAAATATAGTTTTCATTCAAAGAATAATTATCATTTAACAAAACCCAATCTTTTCTGGTTTCATACAATAACCCATTAATTACTCCGGAAGTGCTCGGTGTGCTTCTTAAACGAACACCATTTCCTTTTACATATGCGAGATAGTAATATTCTTTTGACTTCATCAGTGTCTTCACATCTGGATTTTCTTCCCAGATTTTTTCAATCTCATTCTGATCTGTGATAATTTCAAGATCGGCAAATACTTCGTTTTGGTCTAAATACTTTTGAATTCTGGGATTCTCTGAAACAATTTCATTAATGGTTTCTTTGTCAGTCACAACTTCTAAATTTGCAAAGGGCTCTTTAACTTTCTCTGCCGCAAATGCAGTCACAGAACTGGTTACTACAACACAACAACAAATGAATAAACCACATAAACGCTTAATTTTTCTCATATTTCTTCCTCCTAATGTGGTGCATGTGAATATGCAAACTGCCAATCAGAAAGACTCTTTAGAGCAGCGCCACAGCATTTGCACATAATAACTCTTTTGGTATAGACCCAGCATTCAGTAGGACTTACTTTCGCATGACCATAAAGAGTTGTCTTAACCTGATTGCATGGAATATGCGTACAGGAAGCTCTTAAATTTTTATCTGAGACAATGTTTACCTCTTTATCAACATCCAACTGTTCCATAAAAGAATCTGCTATTTCCTCTGATACGCTAACTTCCTCGCCATTTTCATTAAAAAATGAAACTTCAACCTTTTCCGGCTCCTGTTCTGCTGCTGAAACACTAATCGTCGGCACCAAAATCAGTCCACATACTAATAATATGCTCCATATTTTTTTGATTGTTTTCATATTCTTCCTCCGTTTTATTATTTTTTTAACATTTCAACACTACACTGTCCATCTCTCCTTTCCAATATCAATGTAATTCTTTCGACCATTTTTCCGTCATAATTACATACTTCAATATTTAGTGTTGAACTGTCAGTTTCTGGTATTTTAATAACATTCCCGTCCTGATCTCTGAAATTTATACTATTCATTCCATCTGGCATCCAAAAAATCTTATTTCCATTTCTGAAAATATTATCAGCATTCAAGTTTTGTTCATTTTCTATCGTATAATATCTGCTTCCTTCTTCCACACTCATTTCCAGAACATACCCATATCCCAATGGAGTTCTTTGTTTTTCCAAGTTTACTCTCTCATTTAGTCTTAATTGCACCATTTTATCCCCAGTTGCCGCATAAACTACTAAATCAGGAGATTGCAGGTAATAATTTACAGAAAACATTATCATCATAGCTAATGCAACTACTGCTACACGATAATATCCTCTCATAAGAACTTTTTTTCTTCTTTGGGATTCAATTCTCTTTTTGTATGCTATAAAGAGTTTTCTCTCATTCTGCTCTGTCAGCACAATATCATCTGCTAATTTTGATATATTCTCTAATTTTTTTTCCAATTTTATCTGCCCTCACTTTCATATTTTTCTTTTAATCTTTTTCTTGCCCGTTCTAGTTTTTTCTTCACTGCACTCTCTGAAACCTTCAACATATCAGCAATCTCCTTGCAAGAATAGCCTTCTATATAATAAAGAATTAGTACTTCTTTATCCTTTGCATTTAATGTCATCAATGTATCCATAATTCCTGTTTCTTCAGGTTTATGGTAATGTAGTGCAAGAGTTTCGTAATCTACCGTTGGATGCATCCTTCTGAAACGGAGTATGTTTTTACAAATATTAATATTAACTCTTGTCAGCCATGCTCTTTCATGGCTTTCGTCATTAAAGTCCTTTTTTGTATTTAAATATTTCAAAAATGATTCCTGCACTGCATCATAAGCATCCTCTTCGCTACACAGCATAATAATTGATATTTTATACAACAGTTTACAATATTTATTAAAAATCTGATCAGCATTTCTTTTCATCTTTTTTTCTCCTCATATATATCACACATATAATACATAATTGGTGACACCTAAACCAAAAAAGCAAAAAAATATTTAACCACCTGCTACTCACCAAAGATTTTTCCATTCTTCTGCTTGTATTCTATATCATAATTATAGAAGCTAACTTCGGATACATAAACAGCTTTGTAAACTGACAGCTCTTCCCACCAATTTACAAAGCTGTTTTCATTTCATATACGTTGTCTTATACTGATACTATAACTTTAAATTTATATGATTTTAGAACAATTTTCCACTATTTTAATTGAAATAAATACATCCTCCCTCAATTCCAAGTTCTTTCATTATATTTTTAAGTGTCTTCAAAATTCGTTTTTTTCTGTTCTGTATTGTTTTACGGCTACATCCACAAATTTGTGCCGCTTCTTTCACTGTAACCTCTTCAAAAAATAACAGATAAATCAGATATGCCTCCTGTTCCGGTAACTGTTCTAAACTCTCCTTCAATTTTTTCAGGCATTCACTGCGTACTGCCATCTCCTCCGGCTGTCCTTCCTGCGATATAGAAGTTTTTGCAAAACTGCCTTCCTGCACCACATCAAGACTGCAAACACCGTATTTCTGTTTCTGTTCCTGCTGGTATTTTTCCCTTCTCCGGGACTGATACCATTCCAGATAAACCTCCCTGGTTACTTCCACAAGTGTTTCGTTTTCTGTCCGCAAAATATAATTTTTTCGTTCTTTCGGCTTCTTTCCACGCATATCTTCTTTCCTCCCACTATCTTATCTCTTTTCGATTGCAGCCACCTGACCGTACATCTGCATAATATCTCCGCATCCTGTTCATCGCCCTTGACAGGGTTCTGGACACCGCAGACGGAGAAATTCCCAATTCTTTTGACAGTTCATTCTGTGTTTTTTGATGAAAGAAACATCCGTAAAATACCCTTTTCTGCAGTTCCGTCAAAACCTCAAATATTTCATTTACAGACTCTCTGCCAACCAGCATCTCCAATGGAGACTTTTCTTCTGTCTGAAGCATTCCCCATTCTTCCGAAACATCACTGTATGAGATTGTCCAGCCCTGTTCTTTCGATTCCTGATTACGACTCAAACGGTCTTCTCCTTCCAATACCAGACGGATATACCACTCCCTTTGATTAAAAAACTCTTCCGAAATACAGTCCGCCTGTTCCGCATTGTATTGATATTCCCCACAAAAACAAATCGGAAATACCGTAGTGAACCGACTAACCTGATACAACGCATAGCCATTTTGAAATGCCAAGATTTCTGTCTCACAACCCATGCTCTTTTTGGCAATGACCGTTCCATATTCTTTTAATTTTTTTGCAGTTGGAATTTTCATGCCCGGATATGGGACATCTACGATCTGTTTTAATTCCTGTAATGTCAGCATAACTACCACCTCTTCCGGGTGGCAGAAAATAAAAACATCACAGACGAAAAAACAGTAAAAGACAGCTCCCGGCACACCCGTTTTTTTTTAACGGGAGCCTGAAACTCCTTTTACTGCCACATAAATTTCTTATGCTTTATTTTGTTCTGATAATTCCGGCTGTGAAGCAGCCACTTCATTATCCCTGCTATCTTCCTTTTTCTCCGAAAAAACAGAGAAATCGCCCATTGCATCATATGGGCATCTTTGTCTGTATGCAAGGCACTCTTCCCTTGTCATATCCTGCCTCCTTTCTGTCCGCATCTGTTCTCTTTCCTGACTTAAAGTTTAACAACATTGGCTTTCCATTACCTCATCAGATATGGGGATATTTCTAAATATTCCCACCATATCTGTTGAATTTCTACAATTCCGTACCAAATCCCTCAATCAACACTTCCATTGTCTTTTCCAAAATTTTCTGTTCTTTCCGTTTCAGTTTTTTCGCACGACAAATCAAATCATACAGACGATGGTTTTCTTCTTCCTTACATTCCCCCAATAGTGTTCCTGCATCGGTTTTCAGAATCACCGCCAGCTTCCTGAATATCTCAATAGACATTGCTGTCTGTCCTCCCTCAATCCTGCTGATCGTGTTGGGGCTGATACCTGTTTTTTCTGCTAATACTTCCTGTGATAAGTGAATTTCCTGCCGCCTTTTGCGAATACGGTTTCCTAAGTCAATCAAATCCTGCGATTCCGCACGATTACCCAACACACATCCTCCTTTACTTTGCGACACCGTGTCGCAAGGTTTTTCTTAAAAAGGGCAAAAAAGCAGCCAATATTTTTTACGCATTGGCTGCTTTTCACACTCTATATTCTATTTTTTATACTTTGTTTTTTCTCTTTGAAATCATGTTCTAAATGCTTTTCTCACTATCCACAAACCACCATATCCAATACTCTTTAACAGATATGTTCCCACCATAAGCAAACGCCATGTCAAAACCACGCTGCCTATCATTCCTCCTATCAGCAGATTAAAAGCAAACATTCCAACAGTACCGCCTATATCAAACCCTTTTGGAATCATCCAGAAATACATTTTTTGTATGCCAAAGGGAATCCCTGAAACTATCCACAATTTCCGGTAATCACACACACCGTTTTCCACACAAAACAGATAAACAATAAACATTACCACAGCTATCCCTAAAAGCGGAACTGCCACATTCTCCAAAAATTCTTTTCTTCTCATCCGTTTTATCCTCCTCCATACATATCGTGATTCACTTCTGCTCTGTAATAATTTTCTATGGTCATGGTTGAATTGTAGAGTGTTGTCAGAAGATACGCCCGGATATTTCCTACCTTGCTGGTATTCTTCTCAAGGCAGCCAACGACATATTCAATATGCCCATGTTCCACCTTCATAAAGCGGTTCTTCACAATCACCACAGGCTTGTCCACTCCGCCAATGCGAACAGTGCTGTTATCCGGCATGACCATAACCTCTACCATCAGTTCCACAAGTTCATCCACTTCCTCCTGTTGTCGATACCTGCTGTCCTCAAAACACTCATACGAAATATTTTCCCTGATAATTTTCCGATAGGCTTCCATCTCTTCCACCATATCTATCATTCCTGCTGTTTTCCTCACTGATAGATGAGAAAGATTAGATAAGATATTATCTGTCTCGTTAAAATCAGTTTCACTACTCTCAATGTCACTATACTCATTTTCACTAAAATCAGTATTGTTAATATCAGTATTATTAGATTGTGATTTTGGACATTCAGGAGTTGTGATTTTCACTATTCCAGAATTGTGATTTTCATCATTCTTGAATTGTGATTCTGCACATTCTTGAATTGTGGTTTTCATCATTCCAGAATTGTGATTTTCATCATTCTTGAATTGTGATTTTGGACATTCCTGAATTGTGGTTTTCACAACTCTTGAATTGTGATTTTCACAATTCTGTGTATTTACAGGCTTTTCCGGCTCTTTTTCTTCCTTTTCAGGCTGTTTGACCATAAAATTCTTCACATAAATCACGTTGGGTTTCCCCAATCCAAGCCGCCTTTTTTCCACCAGGCCAATGCCCTTTTCACTATCCAGTTCCTTTAATAACCGCACTGCCTTCTGTGTGCCACAGTTCATAAGCTCCGCAATTTCTTCCACAGTAAAAATAATGTATACCCTGTCCTCTTCATCGAACCAGCGATTTTTAATACTCAGGCTCATACGGTCCAGCAACAGACCGTATAAAACCTTTGCTTCGCAGGAAATAGTTTTGAAGCATTCTGCGGTAAATAAAATTTTCGGAATCCGGTAAAAGGTATACTGTTCCGCTTCCATTCCATGAAAATAATCAAACTGTATCTCCTGCATCTTCCTGTTCCTCCTTCCCTTTCTTCTTTCTCCACTGTTCCAACAGCGTATAAATTACTTCCTCAACCTGCTCTTTTGTATAGGCTGGCGGAAAATACGAGCGTACCTTCTTTGCCGAAAGAGTTACCTTTGTTTCTGCTTCCTTTTTCTGCAATAAAACAGAATAGATAATTCCCTGATTCAACGTCTTTTCCCTGCTATGATTCTTGAATAACTCCGCCTGTTTATCTGTTACCGTCAAAACTGCATTATCTATTGCCTCTAACACCCATTCCTGTTCTTCTACCGTCAGAAAAGAAAGTTTCTCTCCCGCTTTCATGGAAAGTCTTTTATTGTCTACATAGTCTAATAATCTGGAAATAAGGAATGATAGACGGATATACCGCTGAACCGTCCTTCCGCTTTCGCCAGCAGCTTCTCCTACCAGATCAGCCGTATGCTTCTCTCCCTTGCTTCCCTGATGTTTCATGGCTTCATATTTCATTTTATAAGCATGGGCTTTCTCACTGGGCAGAATATCTTCCCTCTGGATGTTCGTATCCACCATTATCACCGTAGCAGTATCATCAGGGATAAAATCCACCCCTTCTTCATGATGGATAATTCCTTCTCCCGGCTCCGGTTCCTTGTCATTGATAAGTTTTTCCATAATATTGACCAGTGTCTCATCCAGCTCGTCCGGTTCCTGAATCCCAAGACTGACCGCCATGCTTCCCTGTGCATCTGCTTCAATCAGAAGCACTTTTTTCCCTTCCCTTGCAAGACCGATTCCTAAATTCACACAGGTAGTTGTCTTTCCGACACCACCTTTTTGGTTTGCGACTGCGATTACTCTACACATACTTTCTTCCTGCCTTTCTCCTGTCATGCTTTACTGCATGGTATTTTCTCTTTTCTCTATTTCTGCGTATACACGAAAATATTTGTTTGTTCCTTTATTTGCAAACGGTTTCGATACTCCAAGCACCCGGATTTTCGGGTGCTGTTCCAAAAGTTTCCCAAACCACTGTATATCCTTAACTGTTCCCTGTAATCTAACCTTCAGCATATGAATCCTCCCAATCCCGATAAAAACAATACTCCGGATAACGGATTTTGACTGCCTCCCAAAAGTACCTTGCATAGCCACAGCAGAATAAATCACTGACCGAATATTCCCTGCATTCATCTACCTGTCTGTCACTGTCTCCTTCATAATCATAAACACTGGGAGTACCGTCACAATATAGGTTAAATGCCAGCCGTATAATCCTTACGCTGCCGCTTGTCTGCCAGCCTTCATGCAGGCATTCCGTTTTCACGTATCCTGTCTTAAAATCGTATATCTGTTCTGCGTTTTCTCTTGTATCCCGGTCAATTCCAAGACAATACACCAATGCCTTGTGGTATACATCCTGATATCTGCACTTTGGCAGATAGGTGTAATAAAATTTTTCGTGCTCCTTATTTTTGAAAGTAATTGTGCGAGTAGTATCTTTACCTGCTCTTAACGCTGTGTTATTTGCCATTTTAATTTCCTCCTGTTTTTTTGTACATGACCGTAACAAAAAAGACACTCTTCTAAAATTTCTCTTAGAAAAGTGTCCTCATAATGTAAAAATATTGATTTCATTTTGCATGGACTATTTAAAATCATTTATTATAGCCCATTAAGGAGGTTTTATTTGTCGTACCTTTGTCGTACTCTACATCAAAAAGCCTACATTTTTTAATCCTTTATCGGATTTTTAATACAGCTTTGCACCAGCCGGAATATGTTCATCTACCATCAGTAAATGTAATCCCTCTCTTCCGTCTTCCTCGTGTACTGCTGAAATCAGCATACCTTCGGAATCAATGCCCATCATCTTTCTCGGCGGAAGGTTTACGATTGCAATCGCTGTTTTTCCTACCAGTTCTTCCGGTTCATAATACTCGTGAATACCGCTTAAAATCGTGCGTTTACGGTCTGTTCCGTCATTCAGAGTGAACTTTAAAAGCTTCTTACTCTTCGGAACTGCCTCACACGCTTCAATCTTTACGGCTCGAAAATCTGACTTGCTGAAAGTGTCAAAGTCAACGTTTTCTTCAAAAAGCGGTTCGATTTTTACATTGGAAAAATCAATCTTCTCAGCAGGTTTTTCCTCTGCTTTTACAGCCGGTGCTGCCTGTGCCGCATTGTTTGCTTCGTTCTTGGAAGCGCCCTGTGACTTCATTGTCGGGAAGAGCAGTACGTCACGGATGGCCTGGCTATCGGTGAGAAGCATAACCAGACGGTCGATTCCGTATCCAATACCACCTGTGGGCGGCATACCAATCTCAAGTGCATTCAGGAAATCTTCATCTGTATGGTTTGCTTCTTCATCACCAGCATCTGCAAGTGCATCCTGCGCCTTGAAACGTTCGCGCTGATCAATCGGATCATTCAGCTCGGAATATGCGTTACACATTTCCCATGTATTAATGAAAAGCTCAAAACGCTCTACCTTGTTTGGATCAGAAGGTTTCTTCTTAGTCAACGGAGAAATCTCGATTGGGTGATCCATAATAAATGTAGGCTGAATCAGCTCTTTCTCACAATATTCTTCGAAGAAGAGATTGATAATATCGCCTTTCTTGTGACGCTCCTCATACTCGATATGATGTTCGGCAGCAAGCTTCTTGGCAGCTTCATCATCTGCAACCTGGTCAAAGTCAATTCCTGCATATTTCTTGATCGCATCATTCATGGTCAGACGCTCAAATGGCTTTCCAAGATCAATCTCGATACCATTGTAAGAAATCTTGGTGGAACCGCAGACCTTCTCTGCCAGATAGCGGAACATGGATTCCGTAAGTTCCATCATTCCTTCATAATCTGTATATGCCTGGTAAAGCTCCATCAGTGTAAATTCCGGATTATGACGGGTATCAACACCCTCATTACGGAATACACGGCCAATCTCGTAGACTCTTTCAAGTCCGCCAACGATCAGTCGTTTCAGATAAAGTTCCAGTGAAATACGAAGCTTAACATCTTCGTTCAGTGCATTGTAATGTGTCTCAAATGGTCTGGCAGCTGCACCACCAGCATTGGAAACCAGCATTGGAGTCTCTACTTCCATGAAGTCACGGCCAGCAAGGAAGTTTCGGATCTCTTTAATGACCTGAGAGCGCTTGATAAATACGTTCTTGCTCTCCTGGTTCATGATCAGGTCTACATATCTCTGACGATAACGCATATCTGTATCTGTCAGTCCGTGGAATTTCTCCGGAAGGATCTGCAGGCTCTTTGATAAAAGAGTCATTTTCTCTGCATGAATAGAAATCTCACCGGTTCTGGTTCTGAATGCAAAACCTTCCAGACCGAAGATATCGCCGATATCAGATTTCTTAAAGTCTGCATAAGAATCTGCTCCGATAGCGTCTCTTGCAACATATACCTGAATGTTTCCCTGTAAGTCCTGGATATTGCAGAAAGAAGCTTTTCCCATGACTCTCTTGAACATCATACGTCCAGCGATTGCCACATGGAGCGGGCTGGCATCCATAATACTTCTTCTCTCTTCGTAGTCGTTCTTCTGAACTTCCTTCGCCTGCTCTTCATCAAGACCTGTTACATCCGGCTCTGTACGATCCTTCAGCAGCTCTGCTTCGTGTGCCTCATAAAGGTTCTTTACTTCCAATGAATGATGGGTCTGATTAAATTTTGTTATCTGAAATGGATCCTTGCCATTCGCCTGAAGCTCTGCCAGTTTATCACGGCGGATTTTCAGAAGCTGATTCAGATCCTGATTCTTCTGTTCTGCCACTTTTGTGCCTCCTTAAATATTACGCTGGATTTCCAGCACTTTGTACTTCATGATACCGGATGGCAGCTCTACTTCTACAATATCACCTGTGTGTGCGCCCATAAGAGCCTTTCCTACAGGAGATTCGTTAGAAATCTTGCCTTCCAGGCTGTTTGCCTCTGTGGAGCCAACCAGCTTCAGTTCTATATCTTCGTCAAACTCGAAGTCATGTACTCTTACTTTACATCCTACGCTGATCTTGTCAAGATCGACTTCGTCCTCAACTACAACCTCAGCGTTCTTCAGGATTTTCTCAATTTCTTCAATACGCGCTTCGATATCTCTCTGCTCATCTTTAGCTGCATCGTACTCTGCATTCTCGGACAGGTCTCCCTGCTCTCTTGCCTCTTTGATCTTACCTGCTACTTCTTTTCTTTTTACTACCTTTAAATCATGCAGCTCTTCTTCCAGTTTTTTAAGTCCTGCATAGGTTAGTAAGTTCTTCTTTTCTTCCATTATAGCCTTACTCCCTTTCATTCCGGCGGCTTGTCGCCCCGTATCATACATTTCTTATATGCTGTTTCTCCCGGAAAATTCCATTACTATAAAAGTCCTGAACAAAAAGCTGCAGAAATATACCAACCACAGATAACATTCATTCGCCAAACAGTCCACTTTTATAATTGGTAATGCCTGCAGAAGCAGACATTTCATTACCCAAAAGGGTACAAATTCACTAGGATATTCACAGTTTCACCATTATAGCTAAATCAACAGGCATTGTCAAGACAGAAAAATAGCGAACAAATGTAAAAAAAGATGCCGCAGAACCACCATTTTCCGTGATTCTGCGGCATCTTACTTCTTAATTATGCTATTCTCTCAGAATATGCTTCTGAAGGGGGAAAAGTTATCCTTCGATGGCAATGTGTTTCTTCTCTTCCACTGCTGGTTTCGCTTCTTTCTTCGGAACAAACAGTTTCAGAATGCCATGTTTAAACTCAGCCTTAATATCCTCCTGCTGAACATCCTCGCCTACATAAAAGCTTCTGCTGCAGGCTCCTGCGTAACGCTCCCTGCGGATGTAATGACCGGATTCTTTCTCCTGCTCATCTTTGTCCAGACCTTTCTCAGCGCTGATGGTCAGGTAGCCATTCTCCAGGGAAGCCTTAATCTCATCTTTGGTAAATCCTGGAAGATCGACTACCAGCTGATAACCGTTATCCATTTCCTTAATATCAGTCTTCATAACGTGGCTGGCTCTCTTGCCATAAAGCTTCTTCTCGGTATCTTTCATTGCTTTATCATCATAATAGAATGGAAAATCATTAAAGAAATCATCAAATAAGTTCTCTCCAAAAATACTAGGCATTAACATAAGTCATCTCTCCTTTTTATATATGCTGTTTACCTTGTTTCTTGGAACTCGGGTGGTAGGGAATTCATAAAGCCTTTCGCTTTTGCTTTCTTTTTATCCCCTTCCTTTGTTCTAGTTGTAATATAGCACATATTGTTAGCACTGTCAATAGACGAGTGCTAATTTCACATTTTTTTCACATTCTAACATTTTTCTCTTTTCCTACAGCATCTCCCTCAGCTGATAATTTGTATACACCTGTTCATAATCATATTCCGAATCATACCTGGTAAGTGTCACCATCGGATCTGCACCTGGAATGATCTGGTAGCTATAGGAAACTTCGTAATCCTCATCTATAAATTTCACAGCCCCCTGGTTTTCAGAGCCTTCTGTGATTTCCGTCCTGTAAGCTGCGAAAACACGTCCGCTGTTTATATCGTTTGCTATGGCTGTCATAACTTCGGCCAGATTTCCAAGATCCTCATTTATCGTAAACTGGTTCCAGCGGTCTACCAGAACCGCACCATAGCATTTATCGCCATACTCACTGGTGGCCTCTCTCCAGCAAATGTTGATATAGTTATCATCCGTTATTCTGTAGCTTCCAACATAGTCCCTGGGATCATAATATTCATCTCCTGCCCAATGAGCTGTAAAGGTTCCATTGTCCTCATCCAGGGAAACTTCATAACCTTTTTCCAAATTCGCAGCCCCAAGATAGCGGGCAATGATCTCCTCCAGATTGTCTGTTTCCGGATGATAAATATAGGGATTCTCCTTTGGAATCTTAGCCTTTTCACTATCTTCCAGATCGTCCAGATTATCCAGACTCTGAGATTCTCCTGTCTGCACCAGTTCACGTCCAAAAATTACCTGGGTATCCTCATCCAAGCTCCCCACAAACTCTCCGTCCACCGTATCAAGATAAATGTCTCCTTCCTCCAGGGAAACAAGTATTTTCCCATCCTCCAGTTTCCATGAGACCTTCAGAATTTCTGCCGAGTCTGGCTCCTCACTATTGTAGGACATTTCCATGTAAGCACTTCCGTCTTCCATCAGCCTCATTTCCAAGTATTGGTTCAAATATTCTGCTACATTGTGGCGTTCGCTGCTTTCGTCAGAATATATTACATAATTGGCATACCAGATGCCCATATAGTCCTCCGGATTTTCGATTTCTGCATAGGCAATAGCTGGAAACGATGCAGTGATCAGCATTCCGGTAAATATTGCAGCAATTATTCTTCTTTTCATAAGCACCCTCCCTGGATCATATAATTTTTCTGAAAAATATAGTTTCAGCTTTGGTCACTGTTCACAGGGAATGTTTCGCGAGGTGTTTTTTGTGAGCAAAGCTCACAGAAAACCCGAGACTTGCGGCGCGAAATCATGCAAATGCATGATTTCTGTGCATCGCGGAGCGTGTTGCTGTAAACGGAGTGAACAGTAACCAGCTTTGCAGCCAGATACAAAACAGTAACCAGAAATTTTTTCTACAACTGTATCATTCTGCTGTAACTATATTATAAGAAATTCACCCAGGAAAAAGCACTATACTCTGGTTAGTATTTTTCTCATTTCCCATATAAAAAGAATCCTGCTTGCAGGATTCTCCGCCTGCGGCGGGGCCGCCTCGAGCGACAGCTATCCTTCCGCCGCAGTGCGCTCCTGCCCGGTAGGACTTTTAATATAATAGGCAATTCCAATAGAATTTCCTATTACATTAAAAAGGCGTCCCTTGCAAGCTGAACCACTTACAAGAACGCCCTGTACATCGAATATTAAATAACTGCCATATTAACTTGTCAGATTTTCAGACACGCTCTACCACTCTATACCATATTCTATCTCTCTAAAAGCTTCCCAACCAGGCTTGTCACCAGAAACGCCGCAATATCTACAGCCACAATAGTAGACCCTACCGGCGTTCCGCCAAGAATGGAAACAATAATTCCAAGAAATGCACACAACACGGATAAAATCGCCGAACAGATAATTACAGCGCTGAATCGTTTATAGATTCTCATTGCCGACAGTGCCGGGAAAATGATCAGAGCTGAGATCAACAAGGATCCCACCAGGTTCATAGCCAGCACAATGATCACTGCTGTGATCACCGCAATCAGAAGATTGTACATATCCGTCCTGGTTCCAGTGGCTTTTGCAAAATTTTCATCAAAGGTAACCGCAAATATCTTATGATAAAATACTGTAAACAGTGCCACAACAATAACAGACACCACCACACACAGCCACACCTCAGCTGTGGTCAGGGTCAGGATTGACGTAGAACCAAACAGGCTGCTGCACACATCTCCGGAAATATTAGAGCCTGTGGAAAACACATTCATCAGCAGATAGCCAACTGCCAGGGCTCCGACCGAAATCATAGCGATTGCCGCATCTCCTTTGATCTTTGTACTCTGTCCTGTACGAAGAAGCAGCACCGCACAGATCACAGTTACCGGCATAACGAACAGCATATTGTTGCTGAAATTCAGCACTGATGCAATGGCCATAGCGCCGAATGCCACATGGGACAGTCCGTCCCCAATAAAGGAAAATCGCTTCAGCACCAACGTTACCCCCAGAAGAGAGGAGCAAAGTGCAATAAGCACGCCTACGATCAAAGCATACCACACAAATGGATACTGGAAATAAAATGCCAGTTTTTCAAAAATTCCGCTCATGCTTTTCCCTCCTCTCCAGCATCCACAAGCCTCTTTCCAATCTTGCTTTCCAGATATTCCTCTTTTGTTCCGAAGAAAACCTTCTGTCCAATATGCAGCACATGACTTGCATAAGTCGCTACTTCACTGATATCGTGGGAAATCATGATGATGGTTACTTGGTCTTCTTTATTTAATTCGTTGATAATCTGGTACATATCCGCAGTTGCAACCGGATCCAGGCCAGAAACAGGCTCATCCAGAAGGAGGATTTTCCTTGTGGCGCAGAGAGCTCTGGTCAGAAGCACTCTCTGCTGCTGCCCGCCGGACAATTGTCGATAACAACGGTCAGCCAGATCCGTAATCCTGGTTTTCTCCATCAATTCATGGGCTTCTTTTTTCTCTGCTTTATTGTAAAAAGGACGAAGCCCCATTCTTCCCAGGAAACCGGACATCACAATTTCGTCTACCGAAGCAGGGAAGTCTCTCTGAAGCGCAGTCTGCTGTGGCAGATAGCCAATCTCGTTGATTTTTAAATCGTCTCCCAGAATGATGCTGCCGCTCATAGGGCTCTGAAGATGAAGAAGGGTTTTCATCAGTGTGGATTTCCCAGAGCCGTTTTCTCCTACGATACAAAGGTAATCACCGGAATTTACGCTGAAATTCAGCCCGGACAAAATCGCTTTTCCTTCATATCCCAATGTAAGGTTCTCACAAGTAATCAGACTCATAATGCCTCCTTCAGAATCTGGAGATTATTTTCCATGATGGAAAGGTATGTGGTTCCCTCTTCCACATCCTTTGTTGTTACGGACTGCATGGAATTTAATGTCAAAATCTTCTGATCCTTAGTATTTGTATTTTCAATTACTGCTTTCGCCACTTTCTGATCGGAATTCTCGATAGTGAGAACAGCCGGAAGGTTCAGCTCATCCAGCTTACCAGCCAGAAATGTGATGGTCTCGAAGCTGGCATCTGTTTCTGCGGAACAGCCGGCAAATGCAGCGTAATAGGTAAGATTATAGTCGTCAATTAAATAGCGGAACGGGAAACGATCCGCAAAAAGCAGGGTTTTTGACCGGGATTTCTCCACTGAAGTCTGGTATTCCTGATCCAGAGCTGCCAGTTTTTCTTCATAAGCCTCGGCGTTCTGCTGATAAAGCTGGGAATGCTCCGGATCAGCATCAGCAAGACTACTGGCAATGGTGTCGCAAAACAGAGACGCATTTTTCAAGGACAGCCAGACATGCTCATCGTATTCCAGATCATCATCGTGGGTATGCTCTTCTTCGTGAGTGTGGCCGTCTTCTTCCTGCATTCCCTCTACAAGCTCTTCCTCCTTCACCTGATCTCCCAGCACATCCATCAGGTTGATTGCTTTTCGGTCTGGGTTTCCGGCGCCCTTCAATGCATCGGCTACCCAGGAATCAGACTCACCGCCTACATAAATAAACAGGTCACAGGTGGATACCTTCAAAATATCTTCCATGGTAGGCTGGAAACTATGCATGTCTGTTCCGTTACCCAAAAGCAAGGTAAGATCCACATTCTCAGCCTGGTCACCCAGGATTTCCTTTACCCAGTCGTATTCTGGAAAAATAGTGGCTACAATCTGAAGCTTCTGACTATCTGTGCTGGCATTCTCCTGTTCGCTGCCATTTCCCCCGCTCTGGCTTTCCGTCACACCGGAATTGTCAGTTCCTGCCGCCGCACCTGCACCGCAGCCTGCCAAAAGGCAGGCCGTACCTATTGTGGCAGCTGACATGAGTAGCCTTTTGAATTTATTTTTTAATTTGTGCATGTTCAACCTCATTATTTTCCTCTACACTCCTCACAGATTCCATAAAACACCGTCCTGGTAAAATCCCACTGAAATCCATGGTCTTCCAGCATATGCTCGCCCAGATGTGTCATTTCCCCGCATTCCAGATGAATCACCTTTCCACACTTCTCGCATTTGCAATGAAAGCATATATGCTTATGACAATGCTCATCATGTCCCAGATACTCGAAGCATGCACTGCTAGTGCCGTCTACCACATATTTAGCAACCAGTCCCTGCTCCACCATCCGGTCAAGCTGGCGGTACACCGTTGTGGTTCCGATAGAAATCCCCTGACTTTTAAAGTATTTGCATATATCGCTGACTGTAACATGTTTTCCTTCCATAGAGCACAGATAATTCTCCAGCTCTGTAATCTGTCTGGTACGATATTGTGCTTTTTCGCTCATTTCCCGCGCCTCCAATTTGAAAATCATTTTCATATTATAGCAGATTCTTTTTCAAAGTCAATATGAAAATCGTTTTCATTTTTATCATTCCGTATTTTTTATAGTGCAATCCAAAATTCTCTTGTTTCTGCAGCACACAAGTGCTATTCTTATTCACAAAACAGACATGCCGTCTATCGGTGACATCACTATATATGAAAGTTTACATTTCTAAAGGAGCCTGACATCATGGAAAATATAAGTTATGGAAAAATTGTTCTGATCGGCGCAGGTCATGTGGGATCTGCAATTCTGGACTCTCTTCTGCGAATGAATCTTGCAGATGAGATCGTTGTCATAAACAGAAATGAAAAAAAAGCATTAGGAGTCGTACTGGATGCCAGCCACACCACCGCCTTTGCATACAGTGCCAACGCAAACATCCGGGTGGGTACCTACGAGGACTGTAAAGACGCCCAAATTATCATCAACACCGCAGGTCCCAGCATTCAGCCGGGTAACTCCCGTGACCGCATGGTGCTGCTGCAGACCAATGTGCAGGTGATGAAGGAGATCATGACACAGATTACCACTTACACCCGTTCTGCCATTATTATCAATGTTTCAAATCCAATGGACATTCTTACTTATATTGCACAGAAGGAATTCAACTATCCCCGAAATCTTCTGATCGGTACCGGTACTCTTCTGGACACCGCCCGCTTCAATAAAATGCTTGCCGACCTGTGCGGCGTAGATGCCAAAAATGTCACCGGATTCGTTCTGGGCGAACACGGCGGCACAAGCTTTATCCCATGGAATGCGGTTAATATTGTAGGAATTCCTTTCCATGATTTTCAGAAGCAGTTTGGTCTGAAAGAGCCTGTTGACTGTAAAAAGCTGCTTCACGAGGTGAAGGTCAGCGGTCTGGACATTGTAGAACTGAAGGGCTACACAAGCTCCGGCATCGCCCTCAGCGTCTGCCGTCTTGTAGGAGCCATTATGCGAAATGAACGTGCCGTTGTACCGGCTTCCGTTGTTCTGGAAGGGGAATACGGATTAGAAGGAATCGCAATGAGCCTTCCATGCGTTATTTCACGAAATGGCGTGGAACGCACACTGCAGATTCCGCTGGATAAAGAGGGTGAGAAAAATCTTAAGATCTGCTACGAGTATCTCCGTAATGTAATCGAGAGTATTTCCTGACACCATAAATAATAAAAGCTTACTACAACTTAGACATTTATTTTTTCAATGTCTAAATCGCAGTAAGCTTTTTTACTTATAAAGCATACATAAAGTTAATCCCCATAAAAATGGTAAAAACATTCCTGTTATCTCTTGCACCCACTTGCAATGGCGTGTACCGGACATGCCTGCTTACACCGTCCGCAACGGATACATTCCGGACTGTTGGGGTTTTCCACAGGGTTGACCACCATCTGGCAAGCCTTTGCACATTTTCCACAGTGAACGCATTTTTTCATATCTACACGGTAGCGGTAAATGGAGACCTTATTGAATACGGAATAAAATGCGCCAAGCGGACAAATATAACGGCAAAATGGTCTGTAAATAATAATGGAAAGAACAATTGTCACGATCAGAATTGTATTTTTCCATATGTACAGCCAGCCAATGGCACCGCGCATAGCCTTGTTCAAAAGTACCAGCGGCAATCCGCCCTCCAAAGTTCCGGCCGGACAGATCAGCTTACAGAAATAGGGTGCTCCCTGGCCCATTATATCTGTGAGAAACAGGGGAAGCAGAATTACAAACACCAGAAAAACCACGTATTTCAGCTTTCGAAGAAGCTTGTCCCCTTTGAAGGTACGGATTTTCTTTGGAAAAGGAATCTTGTTCAGCAAATCCTGGATCAATCCAAACGGGCAGAGAAAACCACACACCAGCCTTCCCAGGATCGCACCTACGAAAATCAGAAATCCGATTACGTAGTAGGCAAATTTAAAGTTCCAGCTTCCAACCACAGCCTGTAAGGAACCAATTGGACAGGCTCCTGCTGCCCCGGGACAGGAATAGCAATTCAGTCCCGGAACACAGGCATTTTTCAGCTTTCCTGTATATATTTTTCCAGTTACAAATCCGGATATATGGGAATTTGTAAGTGCCGCCCAGAGTGCCTGTATGGTATGTCTGGGCCAGTTTTTTATGTTCATTTTCTTATCATCCAATTCCAATACACTCCATACAGATATTTACAGCTTTTGTAAAAACAACTTCCATTTCACCCCGGTAAATACCAAAGGCCATCATCAGAATCCCCACCGCTGCAAGGGCGATTCCTGTCCATTTGGACTGGGTGATTTTATTTATATAATTTTTCATCCTACATTCCCTAACCACTTTTTATTTTCCGGAATTAATTTTTTCCAGTGCATCCTCTACAGCTGTTTTCCAGTCTTCCAGATTTTTGCTGCCCATGATCGGATCTCCTACAATGTTTCCATCTTTATCTACAAAGAAGGATTCCGGGAAGCTGCTGAGACCGCTGATACGTCCATTCATGTTTCCTGCATCCGGAATCAGAAGAGGATAGGTAACTCCTGTTTTTTCCTTGAGAATCTGCGCTTTTTTCACAGTATCTTCATCTGTAGTTCCGTCCTCGCCTACAGAATCGATAACCATTCCAACTACGCCCACACCCTTTTCCTTCATTTCCTGATAAAGCTTGTCAAGGTCTGGCATTTCATTTACACATGGAGAGCACCAGGTTGTAAAGCAGTTTACAAGTGTCAGGTCATAGTCACTGAATACTTTTTCTGTATAGGCATTTCCATCAATATCTGTTGTCTCAAATGCGCCTACATTTTCTGCATCTGGGTTGGCATTTTCTGCCGGCATATCAAATACGGATTTGCTTGGATCAAAGGCTGTCATTTCTGTGATCGTAGTCTCAATTTTTTCGATCTCGTCTGTCAGGTCAGACTCTGCATCTTTATTAATGCTGAGATAGTACTTATAATTTCCATCCTCACTTGTTCCCAGCTCTTTGTGCTCATTGCAGCCTGTGATGGAATCCAGATCATCGATCACGTCCTTGCTGTAAACACCAAGTGTGCCAACTCTTTCAATGCTCTTAAGCCAGTCCTCATAGCCGGTTCCAAGAAGGTTTACATCTTCGTTTTTCTGATCCTCAGTAAGCTTATTCCAGTGGAAAAAGGCATACTTGAAGCCAGTACTGTCATCATTCCATTCTTCCTCTGTGATCATAAGCATGTCGGAGTTTTCTATCTGTTTCTTCAGTTCTTCCGGAAGGACTGCCTTTAAGCCAAGGAATGGGAAATCGTAGGAATCCTGCACCTTCATATTAATATCTGCTGCTTTTACTGTTTTTTTCACAGGTGTGCCATCTTCAGAGAAAACAGCTGTCTCAGAACCATCACCGGCTACCACTGCGCCAGCTTTGTCTGCAGAAACTGCTGCTCCGGCCTCATCTGCAGAAACTGCTGCGCCAGCTGCATCCGCAGGTACGCTCATGCCTGCTGCATCTGCCGGAACTGCCATGCCAGCTTCTTCTGCTGATACGCTTTCAGCCTTAATCATAACCGGATTGAAAGATGTTGCTGTCAGAACTCCTGCTGCCAGAATTGCCATAAGTCTTTTTTTATTCATCATTTTTAATTTTCCTTTCAGCGTTTTTTATTTGTCTGAACGTATTTTAACATCTTTCCTATAAAATCTGTGTTAAGATTTTTATTTTTTTCAAAATATGATAATATTTAAATTATAAATACTCTCTTTTTTGCGAGTATCTGATCTGCGCAAAATCATATTACGAAAGGAGCAGTTATGCACATTTTAATTATAGAAGACGAAGAGCAGCTCTGCCGCTCTGTTGCGGAGGGACTTCGCATAGATGGTTATGAAACAGATATCTGTTTCGATGGAGACGAAGGGCTTTGCCTGTGTATGACAGAAAATTATGACCTGATTCTGCTGGATCTGAATCTTCCCGGCACGGACGGTCTGGAAATTCTCCGCCAGTTCCGGGAGCACAATACCAATACCCCGATTCTGATCCTGTCCGCCCGGGATCAGATTGAAGATAAAGTAAACGGTCTGGATCTGGGAGCCAATGATTATCTTACCAAACCCTTTCACTTCCAGGAGCTGGAAGCCAGAATCCGAAGCCTTACCCGGCGGAAATTTGTCCAGGAGGATGTATGCCTGAAATGGAATCAGCTTACCTTTGATACCAGAACAAGAGAAGCTTCTGTAAATGGAGTGCCGCTTTCCCTTACCAGAAAAGAAAGCAGCCTCCTGGAATATTTCCTGCTCCATCAGAACCGGGTGATTTCACCGGAAGAAATGATTGAACATATTTGGGATGGAAGTGTAAATACCTTCAGCAATTCCATCCGTGTGCACATTTCATCTCTGAGAAAAAAACTAAAGGCTGCAATTGGATTTGACCCTATTCAGAATAAAATTGGCCAGGGCTATATATTGGAGGAATACAGATGACAAAAAAACGTTTCCACACCTCACTTCAGCTGAAACTCACTTTATTGCTGTCCTTACTGATGATTGTCTCCTGTGTTCTTATGTACTTCTTCATCAGCCATTCTGCCGTATCGGGAATGGACGGATTGCAGAATTATATGATCAAGGTGGATCCACAGGATGGAGATTCCCCCATTACCTTTAATGTAGATCCCAAAGCTCTTTTTCCTCAGTTTGAACAGGAAATTCAGGAAACCAAGGAGGATTTTCTTCTCCGAAGTGTTATTGCCACCACGATCATTATTCTTCTTTCCAGCGTGTGTACTTATTTTCTTACAAAAAAGACCCTTACGCCGCTGCAAAAGCTAACCAGTGAAGTCAGTCAGATCCAGGCGCAGAACCTTTCCACCCAGCTGGCAGTTCCCAATTCAAAGGATGAAATTGCACAGCTGACCAGCTCTTTCAATGAAATGCTGGCCAGGCTGGACAATGCCTTCAGTACACAGAAACAGTTTTCTGCAAATGCAGCTCATGAGCTGCGGACACCACTTGCAGTATTGCAGACCAACCTGGAAGTTTTTGAGAAAAAGCAGGAACCGGAAATGGTTGAATACCAACAACTTTTCACTATGATCAAGGAACAGACAGCAAGGCTTTCCCAGCTGGTGGGAACCCTTCTTGACATGACGAATCTGAAGTCTGTTCCACGAACAGACCATGTTTCACTGGAAGAGCTTGTAGATGAGGTTTTCTGCGACCTGGATCCAGTTGCAGAAAAAGCAGGGATTTCAATTCATTTTGATGACAGCTCCAGTCAGGATTGGCATACTGATGTCCACACGCCTGATGCATCTGCACTTAATAACAATATTCGCAATATCACCGGCAGCTATGTACTTCTTTATCGTGCAGTCTACAATCTTGTGGAAAATGCCATTAAATACAACCGTCCCAATGGCTCTGTCACAGTTTCGGTGAAGGAGAAAAACGGTCAGGCTATGATCCTGGTAAAAGACACTGGCATCGGCATTTCACCTGAAAATCAGAAAAAAATCTTTGATCCTTTTTTCCGTGTAGACAAGTCCCGCAGCCGGGCCATGGGAGGTGCCGGACTGGGGCTGGCGCTGGTTGACTCTATTGCCCGGGAACACGGTGGCTCAGTGAAAGTATTAGAAAGTAATGAAAAAGGCAGCATAATCGCACTTATGCTGCCCGTTAGTAGTTTAAAAAATTAAATTTCATAATCCGAAAACGGCGCTGGATCCGTAGATACATCATAAAAATGCCACCATTCACATTCATATGCCTGGAAGCCTACGGATTCCATTACTTGTTTCAAATACTCGCCGTTTCTTCTTCCGGTTTCGGAATGACCGGAATAATTCAGTGAAGCGCGTTCATCCATAGCGTCAAACGGAGATGGCATTTCGATTTCATTGCCCTCTTTGTCAGTTAAGGTGACGTCAACGCACATTCCGTTCATATGTGTAGGACGGAATTTTTTGATCTTCGTCATGTCGGGCGGACGGGCGATGAAGTCGTCGTTTGGCATAATTTCCCAAAAACGCTTCTGGGCACGGATGGGGCGGTAGGCGTCCCATATCTTTACCCGATAACCATCCTTTTCGAAAATTTCTTTGGCTTTTATCAGGATCTGCGCTGTGTGCTCATCCAGCCAGCAATCCGCTGACTGGTACACCTGCACGCCAGTGAAATTATCCGGCGTGGCATATTTCAGGTCGATGATGAAATCGGAAGACAGGTCCGTAAGTTTAATTAAGTTTCCTTTTCTTTCCATTAGACTTACCTTTTCAGAACAGTTACCTTTATGTTTTTAAAGTTCACTGGTTATCAAACAATTAATGTTCTTGAAGCTTTTCCTTGAAGTTCCGGAGCGTGTTTGAAAAAGGCTCTAGAAACCAATTCCAGTTGCAATTCCCAACAAAATCGCCTGTGTCACAAACAAGATCAGAAACAGCGGTGTAAACCACTTATACCATTTCTGCAGGGAAATTCCACCAAGGCCACAGATGATAACGATATCTGCCGTCGGCCAGAAAATATTGGAAAGTCCATCGCCAAACTGGAATGCAAGAACTGCTGTCTGTCTGCTCACACCAATAATATCTGCCAGCTGTGCCATGATCGGCATGGTTGCAGAAGCCTGGCCTGTTGCAGATGGTATGAAGAAGTTGATCAGAGTCTGTACTACAAGCATTACCTGTGCAGAAACTGCATGAGGCGCATTTTTCAGCACATTTGACAAGCCGTAGATAACAGTATCCATAATTTGCGCATCTTGCATAACAACTGTGATAGCCTTCGCAATACCAGTAAGGATACATCCCCACATTGCAGTCTTTGCGCTGTCAATAAACTCACTGCACCATTTATTCGGAGACCACTTACAGATTGCTGCAGCAATCATAGACATAAGAAGGAACAAGCCACAAAGCTGCGGGAAATCCCATCCCCATTTGATCAGACCCAGCATAAGAACAACCAGCACTACAAGAACATCCAGAAGAACCAGACCATCTTTTAAGGTAAAGCTGTATTCATTTAACTCATCTCTGTCAAAGGCATGAATGTTTTTTTCGCCAAATACAACGGATGCACCTGGATTTTTCTTAATTTTCCGCCCGTAAACCATTACATAGATAATGGAAATTGCCATGAAGATCACGAAGCAGATCGCACGGTATCCGGTTCCGGAATAAAGCTCTACACCTGAAATTGTCTGGGCAATTCCTACAGAATATGGATTCAGTGTCGCTCCCATAAATCCAACAAACTCTCCAACTGCAATAATGGCAAATCCGAACATTGCATCATATCCAAGAGCAACTCCCAGACCTACGATCAATGGATAAAATCCGTAGAATTCACTTGCCATACCAAACACGGAACCGCCCAGTCCGAAGATCATCATGATGATTGGAACAAGCAGAATTTCTTTTCCCTTCAGTTTCTTTAAAATGGTTCCGATTCCTGCATGGAAAGCACCTGTTTTCACCACAACACCGAAAGTTCCGCAGCAGCAGAGGATCATGAAGATTACATCAGCAGCCTCCACGCAGCCTCGATACAGTACACTGAAAAATCCAAGGAATCCGGTTGTGGTAACTTCGGATTTATCAATTGTGTGATAAGTTCCATCAATAGCTACGTTTCGAATTCTTCCATTGATGTTCATTTCCTGATAATCGTAGGTTCCGGATGGAATGATCCATGAAAGAATCGCCACCAGAAGTACAACGGATGCTACGATGATCAGGGTGTCTGGCATTGCCAGTTTTCTTTTTCTCTTTCCCGTCATAAATGACTCCCCCTTTAGATAGATGGATTATAAAAACTATTCGCTTTGCCTGAAGAGTTTTACACTTTTTTCTTATGTATACCCCATACATGTATCCACTCCGCAAACAGCAATTATAAATTCATAATACACTGCATATACTATGGAGTCAATCAAAATTAACGTGTTAAAGCGTTATTTTTCAGACTAAGTTGACATATTGTTTCAAATTTATAGACAAATTTAACTAACATTCCAGTCAACACTGTAACGAGATTCGTATTTCAAATAATCAAAATGCCCCGCCGGGGAAATGATGAAGCTTCCCTTTGACGAGGCATTTAAAACCTTATATTGAACTTCTGGTTCACGTGTCTTTCTCTTCCTTTAAGACTACCGGATTATGTTTGAAACAGGCTCTATGTTATTATTTTAATGTAATCGTGTTATCCTTCAGATTATACCCGATCACATCATCCCAGTTTCTCCGAAGGGCAATTTCTGCGGTGAGATTGGTATCATCATAAACAATAGACCACTGGGTATTACTGGTAACTTCCTCCTCTGACGGCTCCTGTGATGCGGCCTTCAAAGCCTCCCATGCAACATCACTGGTGTAAACTTCCTCATAGTCAAAAATAGCTTCCATTTTGTCATACCGCTCTTTTCCGTGACCGTAAATGCCATTCTTCTGATTCGGAAGGACTTTATCCTTATAGAGTCCAAAGAAATTCGTGATGGAACGAATTGGTGTGGCAACCATTTCTCTGGTTTCGCTTTCACAGTCATACTCCACTACTCTGCCATCACCGGAAGCATCTGTGATATAAAAGTGATAATCTCTGCCGCTTGTAGCAAACATGTCATACTGGTTCAGAAGCTCTACGGCTTCTTCTGTAGTTGCCGCGCGGTCCAGAATCAAACGGATCACAAGCGTGGTTCCGATCACCGGCCTGCCTGTATTCTGGTGAACCGGTTCGCTGTCCAAAGTAAGGACTGCAATAGATACCCCTTTTTCATTCATGCCGTCCAGGCAGATAAATGGTGCTGTTAATGTGGCAAGCTTTTTCTTCATACTCGCATCCGGAATATTTGCAGAGATATTATCCAATGCTGCGAAAGCCACGGATTTGTAACCACCCTTCGGTTCACAGTAAACCAGCATTGCGGAAGTATCCCGTTTGAAATCATAGTTTCTGCCCATCAGCACATTTCCGTCTGCTTCCTGCAGGGTAAAAGCACTGCAACCAAAATCCGGTGCTTTAATATGTACTGGCAAGATAGGAAGTGCCTCTTTCACAATGGCATCAACAAAGCTCTGGTTATCTGTTATGCCGTATTCGATCAGTCGATCCAGATCATAATCATATTTCACATCCATGCGATACAGATTATACTCGTCGTAATCTGTCACTTTCTGAATACTGCTTATGGTTTGAAAGCGACCCTCATACACTGAAATAAAACCACCCGCAGCCACTATCAGAAGCAAAAGAATCACCAGTAAAACCGTACGGATTATCTTACGTTTCTTCGATTGTGTCTTCATCTGCATCCCCCCTCCTGTAATATTTTTGATATAATCATTATACTGGATTAAATAATAGGTATGCAAGATAATTATTGGATATGACTTGTTTTTCTGTTGAATTAACCTGTTTTATTCATAACCTAACCCCTAACCATGGCGCGTTTAAAAACTGAAATCAAACGCGTTCTATGAATTTGGCTCACTACCTTATAAACAACAAAGAGCCGGATTTCTCCGACTCTTCGTTTAACTATTTCTGATTTATTTAATTTCATATTTTCAAAAACATTTTCCTGTTTCATTCCAAAACTTCATAAACTATTGTCTCATACGGTTTCATGCAGATTTCACCATTTGCAATTACATTATCATATAAGGACCGCATCTGCTTTTTCAGCACAATTTTTTGTTCTGAACCCATATAGTTCAGGACAAAGAAGTATTTCTTATTTCCTTTCACACGCTGAATGACTTCCACCTCCTGTGGAGCTTCAAGCATAGCCTGGAATGGTTCCAGAATTCCTGTGTATTCTAACAGCACCTTCATGCTTTCTCTGGAAAAAGTACTGCCAAAATGAATTGCATATCCCTTTCCTGTATTCTTTCTGATTACGGCTGGTTTTCCTGCGTAATAGCTATTGTCGTAGAAAGCCAGAGTTTCTCCCTCCTCTACAGGCTCCATAATGTCGTTAAATATTGGCATGTCAATCGTCTGACCGTCCCAGTTGGCGGTGACAGACGGCTCTGCTGGACTTGTGAATGTAAAATCTCTCACATCTGAACCAGTAATTTTCTGCAAAAGTCCGGGCTGCGGAAGCATAACACATTTGCCATTTTCCTGCTTATATCCGGAACGGCAGCCTATGATCAGGATTCCGCCATTTGCTACATATTCTTTAAGTAAAGCAGCTCTTTTTCCCGTCATGATAACAGGATGTGCATAGATGAGCACCGGATATTTCTGCAATTCCTTTATATCTGTATCCTCGTTCAGATATAACGTATTATATGGGGTGTGATAAATTTCAGAAGCAATAAAGATTTCTTCTGAGCTCTGCGCTTCCACCCTTCTATGCCATACATCTACATTCGTATCCCACATATTGTCGTAGTCTTTTAATACTCCAAATGCAGCTGTATAATCCGCTCCGCAAACTTCATCCAGACACTTTAATTTATTATAAAAGTCTTTTACCTCTGCCAGCTTACGGTTATCCCGATTGTCATAATCCAAAATTCCATGCCAGTACATTTCTGTACTAAAAGTACAGGTTCTCCACCTGAAAAAAGAAATATAATCTGCGCCATGGGCTACACTCTGCATTGCCCAAAGTGTAAGCTGACCAGGTCTTGGTGCCGGACCTTCCATTCTTGTAGTCCATCCACCTGCCCCAGACTGCTGTTCCATAATACCAAAATGAGGACATATGGAACGTACTTCCGTTAGATTTTTACTCCAATGACGGTCATTCAAGTCTTTCGCGGTCTTCGGATCTCTGTTCAACCCAAATGCAAAACTTGGATAGGAATCATATGTATAAACATCCAGGCATTCCTCTGCCATCTTGTGATTATCCAGATTCCAGAACATACCATTTGTGGTGATATAGTCTCCGTCTTTCTTATATTTCGAGATTATTTCTGCCTGCATTTTACAGAAAGAAATTGTACTTTCTGAAATAAAGCGGTAATAATCCAGCCTGAGATGTGGATTGCAACCATTATTTAACACCGGTCGCGGAACATAAATCTGCTCCCAGTCTGTATAGGTCTGATTCCAGAAAACAGTTCCCCATGCTTCGTTGAGGTTATCCAGAGTTTTATACTTTTCTTTCACAAAATTACGAAAGGCAACAGAATCTGCCTCTGAATAAAATTCATCCACCTCACAATTCAGTTCATTGTCAATCTGCCATCCCACAATTGCCGGATGTTTGCCGTAATGCTGCGCCAGCTTTTCTACGATCCTTGCAGATAATTCTCTATATTTTGGTGAATTGTAATTGTAATGTCTTCTGGCTCCATGACGATATGGAACTCCATCTTGACGGCAATTTAAAACTTCCGGGTATTTTTCCGTAAGCCACGCTGGTGGTGTGGCAGTAGGTGTTCCAAAAATCACCTGCATTTCTTCCTGTTTACATAACTCCATAAATTCATCCCAGAAATCAAAGGTAAAAACGCCCTCTTCCGGCTCCACTTTGTTCCAGGCAAACTCTGCCACACGGATCACGGTAATCCCTACCGCCTTCATTCTCTGTAAATCATCCTGCCACAGTTCTCTACTCCAATGCTCCGGATAATAACAGGTTCCCATGGTCATTTCTTTCCATTGAAAATTTTGTGGTTTTCTCATATTCTGCTCCTTTTTAATTCAATTCTTTTGAAACAAAGAGTCGGAATTCTCCGACTCTTCGCTTCGCTTAATTCACTTTATTTTATTCCATATTCATCCATCAGTTTTTCACGATATCCAGGATCGTCCAACGCCAGTTGCAAGTCAGCCATTCTAGCAGCTTCCAAAAGCTTCTTGGTTAATGATGCCATTCTATCACTTCCTTCTACTCTTCCTTCACTTTTTCCAGCTTTTAATCCATCATCGTACAACATCTGACCTAATCTTGTCATCGCTACAACCTCCTTTAGCTCTTCCAAATCACTTCCCCGCAAAAACTTATCCGCCATTGTATATAATATTGCTACGGTCTTTTCTGCGGTTACTCTGGTATCCTGTTTTGCAAGTAATATAGCTATTTTTATAGTATCTTTCCGATCTTGTTCGCTACTTATCAACGGTGTTAATGAGTTCAATATAATACGGACAGATATCCTCATACTCCCCATTTTTCAATCTGAATCCTCCCGGAATCACACCCAGCTGGCGAAATCCAACTCTCTCATAAAGATGTCTTGCATGAACATTGCCCGCCACAACTGCGTTAAACTGCAGTACACGGAAACCATGCACTTTTCCCTGGGCTACGCAATCTTTTACCAGCTTTTCTCCAATATGAAGTCCGCGGTTACCGTGGGATACGGCGTAGCTGGCGTTGCAGATGTGTCCGCAGCGGCCTACATTGTTCGGATGAAGAATATATAATCCCAAGACCTGTCCGTTCTCCCTGTTCTCGGCTACCGCCGTATAAGTCTGCGCTGCGAAAAACTCCGCGCCGGTTTTCTCATCCAAACATTCTTCCTGTGGAAATGCCACGCCATCTTCCACAACCTCATTCCAGATGCGGATCATAGCTGGAAGATCTTTTTCCTCGTATTTTCTTACGATAATTTTGTTTTCCATAATGGTTCTCCTCAATTTCAGCTTATCTATCAGTGTACTCTTCTCTTTTTGTTGAAAAATCTGGCGAAGTTTTATTTCCATACATTGCAAATTACTTACCGTGAATGGAGTAACCGACAGCGACTCCTTATAGCAACATAAAAGACCACCACTTTATCTTATGATATATTTTGTACCTCTTCCTCTGCCCTCAACTGTTATAATGCCTTTTTGTCCCATACTCTTCAGCAACTGCGTTGTCTTGGATTTTCCAAAAGGAATATATGGTGCAATTTCACTAATTGATTTCATCAAATTCTTGCTCAAAATTTTATATACAATTCTTTCATCTTCCGTTAAGTCCACATCTTTTTCAAAATTCGGGAGTACAATCTTAATAGAATTTTCTGATACTTCAAAATCTGGTTTACTGAATCCATCTTCATATAGTTGTTTGATTCTCATAACTCCAGTTCCAAATATCTCAACAAACCCCAGCCGATAAAATACATTTGCAAGATTTCTATTTCTTAAAACAGATAATTTCCCAGCTAAATATTCCTCTTCTGTTATTCCAGATGGCAACCCGCCTGGAGAAACAATTTCTATCCTGTCATCAAACATTAAAATTCTGATTCTGGCCTCTATGTCCCAGGCTCTGTGGATCAACGCATTTGCAACCGCCTCTCTGAACGCAGCCTCTGGTATTTTTTCTACCTTTTTCCTGTCAGCCCCCTCAATTACTTCATATTGATAGTAATCTCTGAATATATCAATTGTCTTATCGTATACTTCAAGAATTGATATATTTTCAAAGGTTGCTCTCCTCTGAATAATGCTGATATTTTCGCCAAACTTCATAATGTCAATCCCTGGAAAATGGTTTTCGTCAGCCAGAAGACCTGCTGCATTATTATATCCATTCGTATTATTATATAAATTCAATGTTTTTAAAGTATCCTGATCAAAAGTCTCAAGCTGAATGCATTCTTTTAATTTATGATATAAGATTTCAAACGATAATTCCTGATCTTTGCACGGAAGCTCTTCAAATCTTATATTTTTCCCCTCCAGGATCAGTCTTGACAGTTCCAGCGTGTCTACTTCTATCGTAGCAGTATCGTTTCTTTTATACGCCTTGGATTTATACAAATAAGGCTTATGAACGCCACTTTTGACAACCAGTTTAATTATATGATCCTGCTGCACCTCAAGTGTATAGTCTGGTTGAGGGTAAATACTATCGTTAATTTTATTTTCAATATCCAGACATGATTGCTTTTCATCTGGTAACCCTTTGGCAACACCATTATCATCAACGCCAAAAAGAATCATGCCGCCATTGTAATTTGAAAAGGCACTAACAGTTTTCAAAAAAGTATTTGTGACAGTTTCTTTAAACTCCATTGTTCGTGTTTCCTTCATACGATTCAGCTCCTTTTCAATTATATTTCTATTATTATATGCAAAAACGCGCAAAAAAACAATCGTATTTTTTTACGATTGTTTTTTTGATTGATTTCAATTATTTCTATCATTATATCGAAGTAGCTTTATTGAGCCTCATCCCAGTAATCCTCCGCATCTCCATATTCGTCAAAATCATCTTCATGATCATAATAGAAATCCTCTGGATCATCATAATCATATACATCATATTCATCTTTTTTCTGTGACAATTTATTGTTGGAAGAGGATTTACTGCGTGACGAATATTTATTGGAAGAACTACTATAACTAGAAGAAGATTTCTGTACATATCGTATAAGGTCCGTAACTTTTCCATCCCGGCAGACTGCTCCATTTCTGTACGCGCCATCGCTTCCCTTCCACTTATACGTATTCTGCACTTTCACCTGTCCATTACTATCTCTGTAATTTTCTGACTCTTTTTTATCATAAAAACCCCAGATAGTACTTGTAATGTATTTCTCATCCATTCCTCTATACGGCTGATCTTGCTTGATTTTTTCTCGCTCTTTCTTTTCTTTCTCCTTCTTTAACCGCCGTTCTTCTGCTTCATTCTCCTTAGCTGCTGTTTCCCTGGCAATTTTCATTTCTTCTGCAAAATCTCCCGTATACATATCACCTTCATGAGGCAACTCCCACGTTATCCGATACTGCGTATGTATTGTTTCTCCATCGGCTACACTTTTACAATACTTTGCATAAACCAAAACATATTCCTTGTCCTTAAAGTTCTCTGGCAAATTCTCCAATAGCTCTACTGCGGTATTATAATCCTGCATCAGAATAGCATTCTCCGCCTTTTCATACTTCTCCAAATACTCCTCCTGCTGTCGTTGCAGTTCTTCCTGCTTACGTTTCTCTGCCTCAGCTTCCATATAAACTGAGGCACCTATAACTGTAAATAGCGCAGCGAGAATAAGAAATGGGGTAATAGGTATTCTCTTCATTTTGAAGTCTCCCTCAGTTTTAATAGAATTATTACACCGTAAATGGATATTACAATTACAGCCTCATATTGCTTTAAACGTTATCATAATTCATCTAGCAGCTTTATAATATGAGTATTCATTTTATCATATGAATTCCAATTTTCCTCTCTGATATTAATCTTCACTCGCGAACAAATGTATTTTATAAGCCACATAATTTCTGATACACTTTTTCCGGTCTGTTCTTTGACCCATTTCTCTGTCACAGATACAATATTATGAGCGGCAATATTTCGTGTGTTTTGTTCCACTGTAACCAACTCTCTTGCTCGTTGTTTCAATAAGTCATCAGAACACTTCGCTTCTATTAAATTAACTAATTGAATAGAATATACTGGTCCAAAATTAAACCGAGAAAAATCACCTTGCAAAAGCGGCAATATTTCACTACTTTCCAGTTTTCTCTGATTCCACTGCTTAGCAGAATTCTTTCCCTTATAATAATCCGAAATGTTCACTTCACAATATTGCTCAATTACAGATTCCATTAGATCAACACCCAAAGGCGTAAACGCTCGAATAAAATCCGCATATTCTCCTCTTTTTAGCTTCAAATCCAAAATTAAAGTATATTCAAAGAGGGAGCGTTTAACATCATCTGTTTTCACTGGCGTAACAATACCATTTCCCTTTGGAAGCGCTTTGTTCATTTTATTCCAATCTAATACCGATCTTGCCGCCGCTGCTTCTAGCCAGTTATAAATTTCTGGACTAATATCATCCTTTATATCTTTTCCCACTTCTAAAGCAGCACGATAATCATAAGAAAGCAAATGCTTTTTTATAATATCAATCTTTAACAAGCGCATTAAGTTCATACACTTTATTTCATGGCATCGATTTTCCGCCTCGCTTCTATTATCTTCGTTCAGTTCCCAGTTTGTTTCAACATCATAATCGTCTCTGTCTTCGTATTCCAGATTTCCTTTTTTCTTTGGTGTGGAAACCTGTATTGGAATAAATCTATATTCAGCTAATGTTGCCATAACCAGGAGAGCACTTTTCATTGCCGGTGTTCCCGATGCCATATTTACCAACAATATATCTTCGTTGTTCTTCTGTTTTTCAATTTCTCCTATAATTTTTCGAAATTCAGTAAAGAATACATCATATTGCTGAACGTCAATCATATCACTGTTTTCAATCACATGGACTTCAATGTTATGGTTGATTTTTTCACTCAATAACTCCACTGATCTTACATATCGATTATCTTTTTTATGATTCTCAATCATTTCTTTAGACAAATACAAATAAACAACATCTGGCTGGTAATGTCTACATATGTGCAGTAATGAACCATCATGAAAATACTTAATTGGATCCGTATTTCCTACTGGTGAAAATAAATACTTCTTTCCCATTTTCATTTTCCTCTATACTAAAATTATCTCTTCCTCAGAAACAGGCTCTATTCCCCAGGACTTGACTTTTCCCTTTCCTGTAATTTTGTAAACCCGCACACTATCCTCTCCATTTCGGTCAATGTATGCTGGAATCTGATCAATCAGCTTGTAATAATTTTTTTCTGAAAGCATTGCCTCAAATGCTGATTTTTGAACCCGTTTTCCATATCCTTCTAATAATTTGGCAAACTTGGTTCGACGCTTATTGTCAACAATATCATAAATTATCAAGATAAATTGACGGTCACTTTCCAGTTCATCTGTTATCTGAAAATAATATTCCTCATCATCGAATAACAATTGGTTCATACAAAGAAGCATCTCCCTTCTCAATTGCTTTGGTTAACTGCTCCATTTGCAATAAAATTCCACGACGAAAGCTTACAGGATAATCTACATATTTTAAATATCGAATTTCTGTCTGAAATTTACGTTCCAGTTTATTCAAATATAATTTTAATCCAGTCTTTGTTAAATAGCAACCTGGTTGCTCCAAGTTGAAAACAAAATCTTCTTTTGAAATTTCATGCCCATTTATCATGCTCATAACCGTTGCGTCCACAATAACAGCGCGCCACTCTTCCATCATATCACTTGCCAATGTGGGATGCTTTTCAGCATCTCTATGTATAAATCCGAAGTATGGATTTAACCCCTTCATTTCTATTTTACAGTATAATTCATTCATCAAAATAGAGTACCCTAAACTGATCATTGAATTAAATTCATCTTTTGGTGGGCGTCTACTTCTTCCGTTAAACTGAAATTCTCTCTCAATGCACTTTGAAAGACCTCTAAAATAGAACTTCGCAGCTTGCCCTTCATAGCCGATAATTTCTTCAATACGTCTGGAATTTTCTATTTTTCCTCTGCATATACTTAACATTTTTTGTTCTTCCTCAAGACGTATATTTCGACTTTTTTCATATCTTCTCAATACAACACTCTGATTTTTAATCTTTGCGCTTAAAATTCTTTTTCCAAGTTCTACCGCGAATTCTGTGTCATATAGTGCACTTTGCATTCTTTGTCTTCCAGCGTTTATATGGCTTGTAGACATTACACGACCAAAGTATACCCCACCTTTTGAAAAATAGACGACCGGAATTCCTCTTTTCAGACATTCTTCGGTACATTTTGCCGTCATCTGTGATTGCCCCATAATAGTGATACCCTCTAGAGATTCAATAGGAATCAATTTTTTCAAACCATCTTTATAATTTACTACACATTTATTTGCTTCATAACCAATCTGAGCTCCATTTTCATTAACATAAAGTAATCCCATTGTGTTCCCCCTTTGTTTTTCTCGTCCCCTATTGGGGGCTTATATTTCTCAATAACACGCCAAAAGACAATCAGAGAATTGTAGACGAATGGTTTTCGTCCCCTACCGGGGACTTATATTTCTCAATAGTAAAAAAGATTTCGTTGGAGAATTACAAGAAGTGTTTCCGTCCCCTACCGGGGACTTATATTTCTCAATGGCATTCGGCATTCTGTACTTTGCTACGAAAATAAAAATCGCAGCCAAGACTTGAACCTTGACAACAAATGTTTTCAACAATTATGAAAGCATCACTATAAAGCAGTCATAATAATGGCTGCCAGCAGTGAAATATGATTTGTACAAAAGATGGATTATACTTGAGCTTCAACCGTATAGCCATGTTTTTCTAATTCTCGTATATAACGGGAAAGTTGTTTTTGCTCACAGTTTTTGCGCCTGACTTCAAAACAGTTTTCATCAAAATTAGTGCCTTGTTTTAGCATTGTATAAATGATAACAAGTAATTTACGAGCAAGAGCAACAATGGCTTTTCTGGCTCCTTTTTTCTGCTTGATTCTCCAATACCAGGCTGAAAGATATGTGTTTCGTTTGCCGGCAATTACCCAGGCAATCTCACAAAGCATACTTTTTATATAAGGATTGCCTTTTGTGATAGAGGTACTTTTTCTTTTTCCGGCACTCTCGTTATTGCCGGGACACAGACCGGCCCATGAACAGATGTGTTCTGCAGTTTTAAATGGTTTCATATCTGTACCGATTTCGGCAATGATTGCACAGGAAGCAGTTGTACTTATTCCATAGATAGTATTTAACTGTTCAATTTGTAAAGCGAATGGAAGCATATCTTCCTGAAGATGAGTTTCAATTTCAATAAGATGCTCTTTCATGGAATCATAATGACACATGAGGATTTTTAAGAAAGATTTTTGATGTTCTGAAAGAGTCCCATTTACAGACATGAGGATTTCATCAATGCGTTTTCTGGTTTTTGTTTTGAGATAAGAATCCAAAGATATTTTATCAATCTGTCCATGTTCCATCAAATGTAGAATAATGTTTCTGCCGGAAGCACCAAAAATATCAGAAATAAAAGAAGACAGACGAAAACCGGAACTCTGCAGGAATTTTTCAACCCTGTTTTTCTGGGAAGTAATATCGCGGATAATACTCTTGCGATAACGGTTTAAATCACGAAATTCACGAATCCTTTTTTCTGGAATAAAACTTGCATTAAGGAGTCCTGCACGTAGTAATGTAGAAATCCATTCAGAATCACGCATATCAGTTTTTTTGCCAGGAACGTTCTTCATATGGCGGGCATTAACAACTAATAAAGTGATATCTCCAGAGAAAGCATCTTCTAATATTTCGTAAATTGGAATCCAATAAATGCCAGTGCTTTCCATTGCAATATGATGGCAATTCTCTGAAATGATCCAGTCTCGTAAAGCAAGCATATCAGGAATTAAAGTGGTAAATTCACGAATTTCAGAGTGAGTAGGTTTACCTAATGGACCAGTTAGGATACATGCAACAATTTTTTCTTTGTGGATATCCAAACCACAGGAAATTTCTAAAAGATCTTTCATACAGACAGCCTCCTTTATAATAGAATTGACAGGAGATTTGCCCGAGATAATATGGACTTTGCTACTCGTGCTATCTGTAAAAGATGCGACAATATGCTGTACTCAAGGGCAAAACATTTACGTTGAAAAACGGGGTGAAAATCCTCCAAGGTACAATCAAACTTAATCCTGTCAATAACTATTGTAAAACAAGGCAGGAAGTAAAAAAAGTAGTGGAGGTCAATCCTCTATTTTCATTATAGGCTGTGATAAGCTTTCATGATTCGTTGAAAATGGCATACGGGTTTCCGTCCCCTACCGGGGACTTATATTTCTCAATTGTTCCGGTTTTAACTTCGCACGCGGGTTTGAATCCGTTTCCGTCCCCTACCGGGGACTTATATTTCTCAATTGTTCATGTAAAATCCGAAATCACTGATTTTCCATCATTTCCGTCCCCTACCGGGGACTTATATTTCTCAATAGATGGTCAACTCTTACTATACATCAGTAAAGGAAACATTTCCGTCCCCTACCGGGGACTTATATTTCTCAATATTTATTGGAGTAGTAACAATAGTAGGAACTAGTTTCCGTCCCCTACCGGGGACTTATATTTCTCAATACCATCTCCGCAATTCCTTGTAAACACTGACTGTATTACGCAATTTGCGTGGGAAATGATTTTTCAGAAATATAAGTTTATTTTTCATTATAAGAAACTCTCCAAATGCCTATTTTATGCGGTGCGCGGGAAAACTAATATATTTTGAATTTACATTGCCCCATCATATAAGTTTTCCCACAATATTTCGTACATTTTAGGACATGAGGAGAAACTCCCAGTCTGCAATCTTTGTAATGCTTATGTTCCTTTGGCACGTAAGTTTTATCAAAAATATCCTGCACAGCTTGAACTCCTTCTCTTTCTCCTAACAGAGAATATATCACAGTTTTTGAGACAAATCCACTTCCGCCACCAAGAAATACCGTTTCATCAAACATCTGATCTGCAATAGGATATTTGCTCTGAAATACACTATAGTAAAATTGATAAAATTTTTTTACTGCTTCCATAATTTTCTCACTTGTAATCTGATTGATTGATTCGTCAACTTTCATACTCGTCTTTATCACAGTTCCTGGCTTGACACATTCACGAAGCAGATTTAGTGTTTTGCTGCTACCATCGATATGATATTCCCATTTCTGACAAAGTATCATATCTTCATTGCTCAGTGGTTTACTGTCACTGATTATAATTCCTGACATAATATCATTCACTGCATCTTTGCTTTTTTCTGTTCTATTTAATTTATGAAATGCTTTTTCTTCAATTCCCCCTATATTTTTTTGTAAAATATTTCTATTTCTAATCGGTCCATCCAATTCCATTTTTATCTTCTGGACATCTTGTTTATAGTACAGTGGATTTTTCATAATATCTGCTGCAAGTAAAATTGTACGAAGCATTCCCTTTATTGAACTGCCAGGAATATATGGATTTCCATAAGGATCTCGCATGAAATTCATAATTTGCATGCGCCCTTTTTCCATCTGAATATCTCCTACATTTATTTTATACTTCATACAGCACTTGATTTCATCCAGAGAAATTCGATTTCTTTCAACCCAATGCTTCAAATCTTCTCTTCCATCTACAACCATAAATTTTTCAAACTCAATTTCCAAGTGCTTTTTCTTGGCTAACATATACAACTTATCAATATCTATAATACCAACTGTATTTCTATTCAAAAAAAGATATTCCTTTTTCTGAATTTCCATGCCACTTCCGACATAAACAGGTCCGCATACCTCTAATTCTAACTGATATGTTTTTAATACTCTTTTCATATGTCTACCCCCAGAAAAAGTGCTTTCTCATATCTGAATATAGGGTGTGTTCCACGATTCTTTTCTGTTATCACAGTTCCTTTAAATACTTGCTGAAAACAAGATCCCGGTATAAAAACATATCTTTCCTGTTTTCTCATCTGTTGTTCTGCATATTTTTCCGAATCTATAAAGCCCCCTCGCTTTAACAGACTATAATAGGCACAATCAAGAATCTTCTCCAGCTCCATATCTGCTGCCATCGCAGTAGAAAGCAATATATTTATTTTTCCAGCTTTTTGTAATTTTTTTTCTAAATTTGTAGAAATTTCACTTTCCTGATATTCAAAGCGCCCTAATCCTGTGCTCTTCTTTCCTCCAACTCCAGTATACGATAAACTTTCTAATAATTCTTCAAACAAATTTTTCACTTTTTCATCCTGAAAACCAACTATAATATATAGCCCGTTTCCATCATTGAAATAAAAAGCATTTACTCTATATGGCTCTGGATCCTCATTGCCACTGATTCCAACAGATACTCTCATTCCTGATTTTCCTAGATTATGGAGTAAATCCATTTGATCTAACGGAAAATCTCCATTTATGTATTCTTCCAAAAGCTCTACTGGAATATATTTCATATTTTTAATCAACTTTTTTTCTCTCGAATCTCCACGCGAAGCTGAACTTTTTCGTTCAATTTTTAACATTGGTTTTGGAATAAAATATTCCTTTCCAATATAGGGAAATCCATCTGAAAATAATAACCTATCATTTTCTACAAATTCCAAAAATAAATTTTCCTTATTTAATTTTAATGCTTCCTGATAAAGAGCCGAAAAAAGAGTATCTGCATGAAATGATATATCTGTACTGTCGAGATTCCCATGTCCAAATCGTACTCCATTAAAGAATTCCAAACGATAACTTGTGTAATTCAATGTTTTCTCCTTTCAGAATTCACTCCTGAATTGCTTGTGATAATATCTTATTACACTGCGCCAATAATTCTTCACTTACCTCACCTACAACAGTTTCCGCAATTATATTCTCAAATGCAATTTTCCCATATCCCCGTGAACCACTTCCTCCAATATAATCGTATTGAAGCAAGCGCATACCCTCTGCCAGCGTTTCCACATCTTCTATCATTTCTTTTTCATCTTCCACTTCGTATATTAAATCTAACTCAAAAATAGAACCTCGAACAGCTCTCTCTATTTGTCTTGGGTTTGCTACTGCAGTAAGTCTGGAAATCGAATTCTCAAATTTCACCTCGGTCATACTCTGCAGACCTGCTCGTCTTAATTCTCCTTCATTCGCCAATACCATATCTGAAAATAACAGCCTGCTTCGCTTTACGTTTCCCTTCTTAGCTGAACCAAATAAACGTACAATTCTTTCATGATCATTATCTGGATCCTGAAGACTTTCATTAAATTCCTTAGCAAGTAAACTCCTCATTTTGCCTTTTAAAGAACTTCCAGGAAGCAATGGAAGATTTGATCTTACATCCCTTACTATTGGAGAATCAACTGCTCCAATTGCCGCAAAAGCACTGCTTCCTCCAATATGCATACCGGTTTTCACTAAAATATCCCCATTAATTCTAATTTTTGCGTACATAATGCTCCCCCTTTACTGTTCTTTTCCACCATAGTACTTATGAAATGCAATAAGAGCTTCCATATATCGACTAAAAAGCAAATAGTTCTTTTTACTTGCACCAATTTCTTTCAAACATTCAATTATTTCAGCCTTTTTTATAAACTTTTCTACCTTGTGCTCATTATCACGCCCACATTCATACATAACCCGAACTCTTAAATATTCTATTCTTCCTAGCAGTTCATCATCAAGCCTCTCCGACGGATAAAGTAATACCTGATTATATATATCAGCTGTCATTGCCAGAAGATTTCGAAGTTTAGAGGTCGTTACAATATTTACACGCCCTCTGTTCTTCACCTTTGATTCTTCTGCCAGATCCGAAATTACTTTTTCAGCCTTATCGACATAATTTTTCTCATTTATTCGCATATTAATGAGCCCCCTTCTCTCTGTGCATATAAGCATATAGATTTATTGCTGTTTTCAATTCTCTACAGTCTTTTTCAGATTGCACCCATTGATACATTTTTCTGGAAAACTTGCGATATTTTTCTTTCTTTTCACCTTCTTTATCTGGCTCCAAGCGAGACAGAAGATAGACAAATCTTGCAAAGTTAATTTTCTCCTTCTGATTTCGGATCAGTTCCAGCATGCGGTATAAGAATGACATTCCTCTTTCATCTGATTCTCCAAGAAAATCTTGAATTACATCATATTTTTCTCCAAGAACACTCTTATATAATTCTTCCCACCGATAAGTACCATCGCATATTTCAAGTTCATTAATCAAATGCGTCTCACCATCATCCATTAACGTCACAGAATCTTTTTCAGGCATTCTTTTTGACTCCGCTTCCATTTCCCCAGTTTCATTCGCAATGGCACCTATCGGATATGTACATTCATAAATTCCAATTCCAGACGATATTGACAAGGTTCCTTGCGTGTATTTTTTAAATTTTTCCTGTAAATCAATTGATAGCTCGATTACCTCATTCCACGCACCTACAATAAATACGTCATCTCCACCTGAATATACAATAGTTGCATTTCTTTCTGTCAACTTCTTTTCTCCATCAATATGATACTCTCCATTTTTTAAAATTGAACGAATATAATATTTAAAGAAAATTGATAACTGCCTTGAAAGTGCTGCTGTTCTTGACAATGTCGCATATTTTCCAGCAAATCCAGCAACAAAAGTCTGTCCTAAATTATCCACATCAGCTCTCAAAACACCAATACGTTTAATTCCTTCTGCCTTTTGCGCAAATTTTTCAAATGTATCCCCAGTAGTGTAATCTCCTACCCAAAGCTTTGTGGCAATATGTTTTCCAGTATACATCTGATTTTTTGCATATACCCTTACGAAATATGAATCTTTTTCCATACGTTTTGATAACGTTTTTTCATCATCTGCAAGAAGTAAATATCCCCCTGGAAGCGGAAGACCATCCGCTTCTCCTTCTAATACGACAGAAAAGAAATCACTATACAATACATTATTGGATAATTTCTGTATTTTACTGCATAATGGACATAGTCCATCTTCGCTTACTTTCCCAACATGCTTACATACTTTACATTCTTTCGTATAATCATCAGCCTTTTGGCTATTTAACCAAATAATTTCGTCCGCTTCATATCGATGCATTTTTTCCGCTGACAGTTTTTCTCCCACCCCGCGAAACATTTCAGAATAACTTCCCTCAGGAATATTCCTCAGAGAATTAGCACTACATTTGACATATCCACATGCAACGAACAGTTCATTTTGAAAATGCTTTAGGAACCATAACTTTAACTCTTTTTTCCAATCTTCCAATTTATGTAGCGTATCTTCCGTATTTGCCAATAAAAGATAACAATGTCCGCCACCAGAATACAATAAATTCGCTCTGGATAATTCTAATTTTTCAAGAAGCGTATCAATAATGTGCTCCATCATTATTTCTAAATAAAAAGAACGTGCTCTTAATGTACGTAATGCATTTTGGGAAGTAATTGTATAAATAAAATTCTGAATACCTGAAATATCTAAAGAGCAAAGTAAAAAAGCCTGTCTGTCATAAAATTCTTTCTCTTTCGTGAAAAGTTCATCCTTACAATTCTTTTTTCCAGCATTTAAATAATCATAAATGCAACTGGCTACTGCTGCTGTAAATTTTACATGATCAAATAATGAAATATCTGCCAGCTCCGCCTTTGCTGTAGATGACGGTACATATGACAAATTTGCCTCCATTACAGCCAACAGGGAATTCACATATTCATCATTCCAGTCTATTCCTCGAAGATTATCCGTTATTCTCTGACGGATTTTTATATAAAATGTCTGTGAAAAGTTTTTCTTCTCTTCTGACGGATAATTGATTCCACTTTCCGGATCCATGTCTCCCGGTTGATAATAATATTCTTGTTTATTTCCATTTAAAATATTAAAAATGCTTTGAAGTGGAACCGCGATTTCAAATCCTTTGTCATCGACATTTTCTTTTTCTCTTCTATCTGCAAATGCCGCGATATTATCAGCTATATATGTTATATACGCCAGGTTATCATCTTCAAGATTTGCACTCTTTAATAGCAGTGCATGATGATATTTAACACAATCCAAAATTTCCTTTTCTTTTATGTCAGCTTCTTCTTTTAAGTAATCATATCCACTTACGCTGTGGTTTCTTTTGTCACCACCTTCTCTGTAGATTACTTTTCCAATATCATGTAAAAGGCTTCCTATAATCAGCTTCGCTTTTCGATCATTCATCCTTTTTCCCTCCGCATCTTATAGCTCCCATTCCCATTCCAGTTTTTATTCCCACTCCTGAAAATTCCCCGAAATGAAAAAGAAGCCTTATATATCTTGCTATAGTCTCTGAACCTTTCACTTTAATTCCAATTTTTCCAACAAACCCAGTCACGTTTATTTTTTCCAATGGAAATGGTATTGTTTGTAAACGATAATTTACGACTTCACTGCTCCTGCACAGTTCCTCTAAAGTGTCTTTATCTTCCATTGTCATCTGCTGTGAAAATGCACTATATTTACGCATTAAGCTTCCATATATCAGACTTAAATCCGGATAAAAAATATAATTTCCATCATGCTTAAATGCTGTAGGTGTTAAAAAATATACCTCAAAATACCTAGAGCATTTCTTGTCATAAAACTCATCCAATAGAGTTTTCGCTTCCATCATTTGTATTGTTTTTTTCTCAGGAACAATTGTAATTCCTCGTTTTCTTAGTGTAATCTCTTTCAGCTCGGACATTGGAAGTATAATATTCTTATATGCTTCATCTGTAACAGTCTTTATATGCCAAACTACACCGTTCTCTTCTTTTGACACATATTGACTATACGGATTAAGCTGATTTCCATGAAGAATTCCCGCATACTCCGTGCTTATATTCTCCATAATGACACCTTGTAAATTTGAAGATTGCTGAAAATTTATTTCTGTTTTTCCAAACTCCATGCATAATTCTACATACATGTTTCATTCTCCGTTAAAATAATTATCATTTTGGTCAAGTATGCAAATATTATAATACAAACGCACTATAAAATCATTGTTTTTTTGCATTTTTTGTATATTTTTATATTATTTAAAGTGTCTAATCTATTATCTTGCAAAAACATGACACAAAAAACCGTTACCTATGTCTGCTCAAAACATAAATAACGGTTATGCCTACTTTGATTTTTTCACTCTCCAATATTCCAACATTTTTCAGTCTTCTATCTTTCATTCATTACTATTAAACAAAGAGCCGGATCACTCCGACTCTTCGCTCGTTTCAGCATATAAAATTTTTACAACCGCTTATTTCTCCAGCATATAATCCTTAATCACATCATGGTCTCTCAGTACCTTCTCCACTAAGGTTCCCTTGATTGCTTTCAGCAAAGGTTTTTTCACCAGATTCAGCGGTCCAGGAAGCTCGATTTCAAGTGGGGATCTGCCATCCATAAGTTTTACGCTGGCATCGAGGAGTTCTCTTACATCGTAAACGCTGCCCCATACTTCCGGAACACCACGATCTACGCCCATAAGTCCGTATACAGCTTCCATTGCGGTACGAACAGAATATTCTGTGGTGAAGATGGTGTCTCTTGGAGTCTCAGCAAACTGTCCAAGGAATGCAAAGTTCACGCAGCCATCCGGGATAACGTCCGGTCTGTCGCCTTTTGCTCTTGGCATGAAGAATGCAGTGATGTAAGGCATCATGGTCGGTACGCAGACTGCGCTGTTTTCAGCCAGATCCTCGATCTGATCCGTCGGTACGCCCATATGGTACAGCCACTCTTCCGTGATTTCTTTACCAGTACACTCTTTCATCGGTTTCTTTACATAATCGCCAGGTACATCTGTGAAGAGACCATATACCCAGACGCAAACCTTATCTTTGTCCTGATCCTTGAACTGACCCTGACGGTTGATGGTCCAGCTTAACAGCCAGCTGGAATCCTGGCAGCTTACGATACCGCCGGTAACAACATTGCCGCTCTTTGGATCTCTCTTGCAGATGTCGGTAATATAAGGAATGATCTTGTCATCCAGTGTGGTAACAGTTGCAGATTCCCAGTTGGTCTTCGCAATGTCGGAGCAGAATTTCTCCGGATGTCCGAAAGACGGATCCTGTTTTGCAATATTTTTCCAAAGGCTCCAGCAGCCGCTTGTACGAACCTCAGCATCTCCGTTTGGAGCGTGGTTCTGGTCACCGTAGATAGTTCCCTCTGTACAGCTTCCGTTGGTAACAAATACGTAGTCATTCTCAGTAAGAAGGATTCCCTTCTCAACACCCTTTACCTTGCACTCAATGGCAGTTGCCACTTTTTTGCCATCATGGATATCAAAGATTACATTGGTAACCTCTGTGTTGAACTGGAAGTCAACGCCTGCATCCTCCAGATATTTCTTCATTGGAAGGATCAGGGACTCATACTGATTGTATTTGGTGAATTTCAGAGCACTGAAATCCGGAAGTCCGCCGATATGATGGATAAAACGCTGGATATAAAGCTTCATCTCCAGTGCGCTGTGCCAATTTTCGAATGCAAACATGGTTCTCCAGTATAACCAGAATGTGGAATTCAGAACCTCATCATCGAATACATCCTCGATGGTCTTATCGTAAAGATCCTCGTCCTTTGTGAAGAACAGCTTCATGATCTCCATGCAGCCCTTCTGGCTCAGGTTGAATTTACCATCTGTGTGAGCATCTTTGCCCTGATTTACAGTAGCACGGCAAAGAGAATAGTTTGGATCATGTTTGTTCAGCCAGTAGTACTCGTCCAGAACGGAGGCACCTGGTTTTTCCAGAGATGGAATGCTATGGAAAAGATCCCAGAGGCACTCGAAATGGTTTTCCATCTCACGGCCGCCTCGCATAACGTATCCTCTCATCGGATCAAAAATACCGTCGCATGCACCGCCTGCAATGTCCATCGATTCCAGAATGTGAATGTGATCGCCAGGCATCTGTGCGTCTCTTACAAGGAAGCAAGCTGCTGCCAGAGAAGCAAGTCCGCTTCCTACCAGATATGCATGCTTGTCATCTACGCCTTCCGGTTTCTCCGGGCGGGCAAATGCTTCGTAGTTACCGTTTGTATAATAAATGCCCTTGCTGTTTTTCTCATTTTTGCCACGCTCTGTATTGCGGTAATTCGGGTCTACGTGTGCTTCTGTGATCTGTTTCTCCTCGCGGCTCTTGTTTGCCAGAACTGCTGCTCCTGCACCTGCTGCGGCAAGTGCTGCCATGCCTAATACGGAATGTTTTTTCTTTGACATAAAAATTACCACCTTTCTGAAATTTGCCGTTACATTATTTCCGGCTATCTGTGTTTATTCTTGTTTTAACTTTTCGAATCAGCTTCTAAGCTTTCTCAGTTTTGTTTCCTAACCTTCAGATAAAAAGCTTTTATTTGACTAATTCGAAATTCTGCTGCCTTTTATTTAGTATTTCCTGTTTCTGAGTGTATTCTACGTCAAAAAATAATTTTCCTCAATTTACAAAACAAGACGGATGACAAAAAACTTATCATCCGCCTTACTTTGTAAAGTTGATTTCGAAAACTTTATGTCCCGCCCTTTCAGGATTAAAGCTGCTATGCCATAGTTATCCCTTATTTTCCGGATAAACTTAATCTTTATTGCCCTTCCTTCTCCATATTCCGCAGAGAATTCCCAATATTTCCATGCATGGTCACGCAGACCATATTCGCGATTTCTTCTGGGGCTTCCTTCATTCCTCTCTTGATCCAATCAAGCATAACACCTACGAAACTGTATTTGTAAAAATCCGCAATAAATTTCTTCTGTTCCTCTGTAACCCTCAGATTCTCGCTCTGCTCTTCCACCACTCCTTCGATCAGCTGATAGGTCAAGCTGTACAGATAATTTTCCACCTGCTCTCGTTTCACAGAGCGATACACGTTCAAGATAAATGGTTTATTTTCCAAAACAGCCTCAAAAATCTGCTGAAGCCCTTCCTGCCAGGTGTCGTAAGTCTTTTTTCCCTGCAAAGCCCGGGAAGCGTCCTCAATACAGGACCATTCTACCAGGTCATAAATGTCTTTAAAATGATAGTAAAAAGCCATTCGGCTAATTCCGCAATCTGTAGTCAGGTCGCTGATGGTGATCTTGTCCAGAGGCTTCTGAAGGAGAAATTTCTTCAAAGACTCTTCCAGTGCATTTTTTGTGATATTGTTCATTCAGATGTGCTCCTCTTGATGATTTTATTATGCAGTACGGCATCATGCAATCCATGAGGTCCGCACAGATTCTAGAGCGTGTTTGAAAAATCATTCCTGCAATCTGCAGGCTCTAAGGATTTTATAAATCCTTTTTGATTTTTTGTCAACAGGAGCATTGTTGAAAAAGCCGCTTTCACACCATTTTCACAAAGAAATGCATGGGAAAAGCCCCCTTTCGTGGAGGGCACATGAAGTGCTTTTCCAGAAAGGGGGCTAAGGGGAAGCCTTATTTCATTATATCTTTTTCATCTTTCTTCTTGAGAAAAATGATAAGAAGGATTGCAGCGGAGGCTGCGAAGAGCATGAATGCAAGCTGGGTAAGAGGTGAATCGTCACCGGTCTTGACGCCATTTGTTGTAACTGCCCTGTCCTCTGGCTGCTGTGTGATCTGAGGAGCCTGGGTGGGCTCTGCAGGAGCTTCTGTAGGTTCCTGTACCGGCTCTGCTGTCGGTTCCGGTTCTTCCTTTCTGGATGTGTTGATAATAAGGACTGTTGCATCTTCTGATGTCTCAGAAAGTGTTACAAAGCCGTCATTTATTTCCACATCATATTCAAAGGTATCGTTTAATGCTACCGGTGTACCATCTGCTGTAACCTCCGTTACATACAGTTTTATTTCTTCGCCGCCTACAGGAACTGTAACTTCTGTTTTTGCTGTTGCAGTGGATTCACCGTCCATAACAAGTGGAACAATGTTCTGGCTTACGCCGTCTGCAAGCTGTGTACAGTCTTCATCTTTGAAAATTCCTGCATAGAAGGTCTCTTCAGATTTCAGGTCTTCGCCGTTTTTCTTAACAACTGTCTTATTAATTGTGATGGTTTTCACAATATAGTACTCGTCTGGCAGAAGCAGGAACTGATTATCAAACTGGAACTGTGCTGCTGTTCCGTTCTCCGTAATCTCTACTTTATTGCCTGCCTGATACTGTGCTACATAAGAACCATTGTTGTAGGTACCCTCTGCAACGACTTTGCCTTCTGCGTCGGTCTCTGCTACATAGTAGGTACCGCGTTTCAGCTGGTCAAATGTTACCGAAGAGGTTCCCTGATTTTCATCAAAGTGAATCATCTTTGTGTCAGCTGCCTTCTGAGTCATTGCCTCGTCGGAGAACAATGTCACATAGAAGTCTGCTGCACGGACTGCAAGGAGTTCACCCTGGATATTTGTAAGCCGTTTAGTTACTGTAATACTGCAATTTGCCGGATCTTCTGTTGGAACTTCTTTCTCATCTTTGCCTTCCGGTTTCGGGGTGTCGGCCGGATTCTCCGGTACGTCACCTGTTGCGGTTGCTGTATTGAGAATGGATTTTCCAAGGTCAGATTCTTTCACCTGATAGGTGTAGGTTACGGTCTTTGCCTCTCCTGCTTCCAGGATGCCAAGGTCAAAGCTCTGACCTTCTGCAAGCTGGATTCCTTCTAGACTGTCTGTAATCTTCACATTTGTGAGTTTCATGTTTCCGGTATTGGTTACAGTTACGTTGTAGGTAATGATGTCGTTCAGGTCTGCTTTTCCTGCTTTGTCCTTCTGGGTTCCATCTGCTGCTGTGATGGAAACAATGTCTTTCCTCACTTCAAGCTTCGGATTTTCTACCGGGTTATCTGTGTTGTCTCCTGGCTTCTCGCCATCTGGATCCTCTGGGTTTGCAGGAGTTCCCACTGCTGCGTTACTGATCGTATTGCCTTTATCTGCTTCCTGTACCACATAGTCATAAGTGATGGTTGCTTCTGCTTTTGATGCAAGGCTACTGATTGTAAAGATTGTTACCTTTCCATCCTGCTTACTGTCTGCGCCCTGAATGTTGGAAATCGTTCCGGCTGCATTCAGAGTATCTGTGATCTCTACATTTTCCAGAGTCTGGTTTCCTGTGTTGGTCACAGTGAGGGTGTAATGGATGGTTTCGCCTGCTTTGAACATTCCATTTTCGTGAGTGCTCTCACTGGATTTCTTGGTGAGTGTATAACTTCTTACCGGGTCAACGGTGATTACTGTATCAGTGTTTTCAAATGATTTACCACCCTCGAATTCCACTTTTACCGTATTTACAAAGCTTCCGTTGGCAATGTCTGTCTCTGTAATTTTATAGGTTGCTGTTGCTGTAACAGTTTCACCTGCAGGAACCTTCTCGACTGTGAGAACGTTCGGAGTCTCCTGCGGTGCACCTTCAATTACAACACCGGGAATTTCAATGATCCTTACGGTTTTCGCTTCGTCATAGATATTCTTTACATTGATTGTAAATGTAACATTCTCATCCAGATCATAGGTTTTATCCTCATGAGTCTTGGTTACAACCTGGCCTGGATCTACCGGATCTTCTTCGCTTCCGTCTGTAACCTTCAGAAGTCCTGCAAGAAGAATAATGGAATAGTTCTTTGTCACATCCTGTGCTTCTGTCTCGCTACCCTCAGTTTCCTGACTTGCTGCATTTACAAAAATCTTCAGATCTGTGATCTTATTCTCGCTTTCGCCAACCAGTGTCTGGCTTCCTTCTACATGTGCGATTTCCTGCTGGCCATCTGCCAGAGTTCCATCTGCCAGTTTCCATGTAGGAACCGTAAGCTCCTCGCCGTCATATTTCTTCTCGCCGCTGTCAGCCTGGAAGGTTACCTGGCGTCTGGTGATTTCAAGAGCTCCGTCCTCCACCTTAAACACAACGTCTGTAAAGTTCGGGTTGATGTTCTGGAAATCTTCTGCCTTCAACTCCATATCGTAGATTCCAGCATCTGTTCCTTTTACCTCATCATTTCCAGTGAATGTGAAATCTTTGTCCGTATACAGCTTGTTACTGATGTCTGCTACAGTGTAGCCGGTAACTGTTTTCTCTGTTCCGTCATAGACTTCTGTACCACTGTTTTCTTTCAGTGTTACCACAACCTGATCTGTTACAGGTGTAACAAGCAGGCTGCCATTCGCAGTTTCAATGGTGTAGTTATCAGCGTTGGTATTTTCATTCAGCTTATAGGTGAATGTATTCTCGCTGTCACCTACAGTTGTCTGGGTTCCAGTTACATCATAGGATGCGCCTTCGCCCTTGACAAATCCATCGCCACTTACCGTTACATCCTTTGCTGTTAACTCTGTTCCATTGTAAACCTTCTGGGCACTTGCACTGGTAAGAACCAGATTACGTTTTTCGATTACAAGAGAGCCATCAATTACGTGGAAGGTAACTTTTGCGAAGTTCTTATTGGTATTTGTAAAGTTCTCTTCACTCAGTCCCATCATATAAGTATCTGCATTTGTTCCTTTTACAAGAGCTGTACCCTCAAAAGTGAAATCGCTTTCTTTATACAAAGGACTGGTGATGGATACTGTGTAGCCTTTTACTGTTTTCTCTGTTCCATCGTACTTCTGAGTATCTTTGTTACCTGTGATTGTTACTACTACTTCATCTTCGCTGGAGGAAACAGTAAGGATTCCTTCAAATGGTGTGATGTTGTAGTTATCCTGTTTGGTATTATCTTTCAGCTCATAGCTAAAGGTATTGTTGCTGAAGCCTGCCTCTGTCTGACTTCCGGTTACGTTGTATACTGCACCTTCTCCTTCTGCGAAGCCGTCACCGCCAACTGCCACATTATCATTGGTCAGTGGCTTTCCATCATATGTCTTGCTGTCTGTTGCACTGGTCAGAGTCACATCTCGTCTGGAAATATTCAAGGTTCCGTCTACGATTTTGAAGGTAACACTTGCGAAGTTATGGCTTATGTTGTTAAAGTCAGATGGTTTCAGTTCCATGTTGTAAATGTCTGCATCTGTTGCTTTAATAACATCATTTCCACTAAATGTAAAGTCATTTTCTGTATACTGTTCATTGTCTATTGCTACGTCATAACCGGTTACTGTTTTCTCAGTGCCATCATATTTGGCGCTGCCACTGTGTTCGGTAATGGTGACAATTACGTTATCTGTAACCGGGGTTACCTTAAGGGTTCCCGGAGTAGTTTTGATATTGTAGTTGATTGCCTTGGTGCTGCTGTTCAGTCTGTAAGTGAATTCATTATCACTTGATCCTGCATTTGTCTGGCTTCCGGTTACATCATAATCTGCGCCTTCTCCAGGAACAAACTGGTCACCTGCGATCAGAATGTGATTCTTAGTCAGCGGAGTTCCGTCGTAAACTTTCTCGTCAGAACCACTGATCAGTTCCACATCTCGTTTGGTAATCTCAAGCTGTCCGTCTACAATTTCAAATACTACATTTGCAAAGTTTTTATTCTTGTTTGTAAAGTCTTCTGCTTTCAGATTCATCGGATATGAACCAAAGTCAGTTCCTTTCGCTGTGGCATCTCCGCTGAAAGTGAAATCAGTTTCTTTATAGAGGGTGTTGTCAATTGCTGTGTCATAACCTGTAACAGATTGTTCCGCTCCGTTGTATTTCAGGGAAGCGCTGTGCTCTGTGATGGTTATGGTTACTTCGTCAACAATTGGAGTGATCCTGAGGGTTCCAGGTTCATACTTAATATCGTAGTTTTCCGCTTTATAGCCAGTTTTCTGAGTAAAGGTAATTTCATTCCTTACATCCTTATCACTTACATTTAAAGCACTTCCAATTGCTTTGACATCAGACACTTCGCCATTTACGAAGCCATCCCCACCTATAGTTACATCCGGACGGATTAATGGAGTTCCGTCGTAAATCTTGCTAGCACTGGCGCTGGTGAGGAGTACAGAACGTTTATTAATCGTTACAGTTGCTTCTCCCTGAACGGATTTGTAACCATACAGGCTCGCCTCAAATTTCACAGTTGCCGGAGTATCTGCCACATCCCTGTATTCAGGTGATTCGTCCAGATCATATGCATTTGTCTTTTCATTCCAATATTTGATTGTTATATTTGGATTCTCAATTTCTGCATTTTTAATCCGTGCTGTCGCTGTTACTCCATAGCTGTTTCCATCGTATTCCTTTACTACATCTGCTGCACTTACTGTCAGACCATTTTCATTTTCGAAGATGGTAAAGTCTGCAGGGATAATGGTAAAGGTGTAGTTGGTATATTCTTTTTCCAGAGCTTCTTTACTGTTCTGGATACTCAGCACATTCTCATGAACCTTTATAGTATCGTCTCCTGCATCACTTCTGATTACTGCAAGATCAAGATCTTTAAGCTCATCTCCTACACTGTTTTCCAATGTTGCCAGGTCAAAGGCAGGATCTGAATTTCCGTATACCTTGCTGGACTCTTTGGCTTTGATGGTTACCGGGCGTCTGGCAATTTCAAGAGTTCCATCTACAATTACAAATTTTACATTTGTAAAGTTTTTGCTGATATTCTCGAAATCCGCTGCCTTCAGTTCCATATTGTAACTTCCTGCATTAGTTCCTTCTATAACCGCATTTCCGTTGAAACTAAAATCTTTTTCAGAGTACAGCGTATTGCTGATATTCGTTACATCGTATCCTGTTACGGTCTGTTTGTTTCCGTCATAAATACCTGTGCCACTGTGTTCTGTGATCGTAACTACAACCTCGGTGTCAACTGGTTTCACTTTCAGTTTTCCATATTTTTTTTGGATTTCATAGTTTTCTGATTTGGTATTTTCCTTCAAAGTATAATCAAATACATTGTCAGATTCTCCTGCTTCTGTCTGTGATCCTGTCACTCCATAGGAAGCAATACCTTCTCCTTCTACGAATTCATCTTCTCCACCAACTACAATAGTGTCATTCGTCAGTGGAGTTCCGTCATAGAATTTTTCGTCCTTTGCACTTGTAAGTGTTATTTTACGCTGTGTAATACTTATCTTTGCTTCTACTGCAGGTCCCACATTTCCATTATTAACAACACGAACCTTTATTACAGTAGTTCCGCAATCTTTATATTTCGGAAGATTGGTAAAATTGTCATTGAGATCAGTCCACTGACCGTCTCCGATCTGATATTGAATCACATCTCCCTCAATACCAGGCGCTGTAATAGTGATGGTATGCTCCTGGCCATCGTACTTGCCAGTGTAATCCTCTACAGAAAGAGACTCTCTGTTATAATAAACTTTAAGGATTAAACCGCCGCCTTTTACTACAGCCCCACTGCGCTCGATTTCTCCACTTACACAAGTAAAGCCAGTATAACCCTTAGGTGTCGCAGATACCCATGCACCAATCTTTTCTGCACCCTGAAGTTCAAATTCTTTCTTATAGTAAGTTCCATCTGGATTCTGAAGCCAATGTTCTACTGTGTATGTTGCTTCTGGGGCTGCATACGTGAAAACGATCTCAGTAGTCTGGCCTTTAATTGCCTGTACTACCGCCGGAGAAGTTAACTGATAACCCTCGAAAACCTTATATACAACAGTTTTCATATTATCAGTTGTGGTCACAGACTCTGCTGTTCCAATTTCTTTTCCACTCTCGTCTACATAGCGAATCGTATAAGTCCAGTTTTCAAGCGGTTTATAGATGAAAACAATCTCCTGTTTATCATTGTTTATAATTACACTCTTTGAAAGTTCCTGCGGATAGTAGTCGTCTATAGGCTGCGCGTTTACACTTGCATTTTTTCCTTTCTCAATGCTCTGTGCTTCGCTTCTCCATAATTCCTTTCCATCTACATTCTTTGCTACAATATAGTAAGTGATAATATCAGAACTTTTCCATTTCGCATAAAGGGTCTGATCTTTTACAATCTGTGACTCTTTTACAAATTTGTGAGTAAAAGATCCATCTGTGTACCAACCGAGGAATTCATCGCCTTCTTTAATTGGTGTTGGTAATGTATCTCCAAGTGTATGACCTTTGGTCACTGTCAAAGTTGACTCAGTTACTGTTCCACCATTTGGATTAAAAGTTACTGTGTATGTTGGGGCTTTCCATTTGGCATATAATGTAATGGTATGGGATGGCATCTTTGTTTGCCAGTCAAATTCTGTGCCATCTTCACATGCCGGGGATGTATACCAACCAGCAAAAATGTAATCACTGTCCACGTTTGCTGGAGGCTGTACATCTTTATCCAATGGTTTATAACCGGAGACATTGGCTTCAAATTTTATACTTGCATCTGCAACACCGGTACAATTGGCAAAATGAAGTACATAGGAATTACGAGAATATTTTAGCCAAAGATTACCTTCTCCCTTTTTTCTCCATGACTTCCATTTGAATCCATCAATTGGCATTTTATCCTCATCGGTCAAAAACATATCTTTGCCTGCTTTAAATGTTGCATATACATTATATTTTTCAGCTACAGCTGTACTATCTAAAGTCTCTGTATAATATATAATGTTTTTTCCAGTTTTCAAATCATACCCATACATCACTAAGTTTTCGGCAGGCATGTTGGCAAGCAACGTATAATATATGTTTGTCCCTTTTCCTGTTGACCATAAATATTGGTTATGCGCAGAATCATTCCACTGTGCTGAAACATCCTCACCGTATCGTGCTGAAATTTCTAAATTACTGTCTACTTTCCAATCAGCTGGATTTCCCCAATAATCTCGTCTTTGTGGAACATAAAATATTATTGTATATGTCTTTCTGTTATAATAAATATTCTTAACAGCCAGCCCATCGGCTGTAACCTGAATATCTCCTTTATTCTTTTCTACAGCAGGTTCAAATCCCTCATAGCGATTTTTTTCTACGCTATAAGAAATATTTTTTCCAACAACATCAGTACCATCAACTATGTCCGCTTCGCCATTCTTGTTCTTAGCCATCTCATATGTTCCTGGAGTTTCCAATGATTCCTGCCAGTAAATAATTCTGTATGCAGCTCTTGTATTAATTTCCCATTTCGCTGTTACAGTAGTGTCTTCTGCCGGCATCGTTGCTGGGCAATTATTCCAGCCTTTAAATGTATATCCAAGCTTAGTTGGCTCTTTCGGCAGTGTTATAGAAGCACCATACAGGATATCACTTGGCTCAACATAACTTCCACCGTCTGTATTCCAGGTAAGACGATAGCTGTTTCTGTCATATTTAATTTCAACGACAGTAGAACCGTCCGCATTTACTTTTGCCTGACTCACCTCTTGTGAGGTAAAGCCTTTATATGCTCTCGCTGCAGCTACAGTTGTAGTTCCTGTAGTACCGTCAATTGTTTCACTAGCATCTTCTGTATACGTTTTTCCATCTGTATTCTGAAGCAAATGCTTAACTGTATAAGTTGTTGCAGTTCCTGTATAGGTAACTGTAATTGTCTGATCTGTCTCTACTTTTCCACTAAAAGTTACTGTTGACTGGTCAACACTAAAACCCTCTAACTGAGGTGAAGTAATCGTATTCTCATAAGTTACACCTTTTTCAAATTCAGCTACCCATGGCTGCGCTGCTACAGTTCCATCTGTATATTGATAAATAATCTGATATTTTACCTTTGCACCAATTTCAGAATACTGAGCTGTAACTTCCATATCTGTTGTTACATTACTGAAATCTTTATCCCATCCGATAAAACGATAGCCATCTTTTTCAGGTGCAGCAGGTGCTACTGCAGCTTTTCCACTTTCTATCTGCTGAGTAGTTAAGGTATGGAGGGTTCCATCCTTATCCTCATATTTAAATACAACTTCATAATAAGTAATAACGTTCTGTTCGTGATCTGTTTCATCAAGCATTAATAATGCGATATTATTCTCTGCAGCTGGTGGCTCTGCCACTGGCTCCTGAGCTACTGCTTTGTATGTAACAGTAACTTTCTCATCTTTTGTTACAGCCTGGATCTCGTAGAGACCATCTGCATTTTTCTGAATATCTGCCTGAGTGTCTGCAAAGCAAACATGGTCTACTTCATATCCATCGTTTGCTTTAACAGAAAAAGCAAAACTTTCATTTTCTTTTACTTCTTTTCTGTAAGAAGAAATATTCTCCACCGGAGCCCCTTCGCCGCGAACCTGGATTTTTCCAAAATCTGCTGCGTGCTCGTCGAAGGTTACATGATAAAGAATTTCTTTCGCTTCTTCTGAAGGTTGGCTTTCCTGAGAATTCTCGGCTCCATTTTCGACATTAGTCTGGTCTTTATTTTCCCCAGAGTCAGATGCAGCAGGCTGCTCTTCTGGTTTACTCTCTTCCTGGCTATTGTTCTGGGCAGGTTCTGCCACTGTCTGACCCGTCGGTTCCGCTGGCTTTTCCACCTCTGCCTGTGTCGCCGGTTCCGCTGGCTTTTCCACCTCTGCCTGCGCTGCCGGTTCCGCTGGCTTTTCTGACACTGCCTGCGCCGCTGGTTCCGCTGGTGTCTCCGCCACTGCCTGCGCCGCTGGTTCCGCTGGTGTCTCTGCCACTGCCTGCGCCGCCGGTTCCGTTAGTGTCTCCGCCACCGCCTGCGCCGCCGGTTCCGCTGGTGTTTCTGCAACTGCCTGCGCCGCCGGTTCCGCTGGTGTTTCTGCAACCGGTGCTGATTCCTGAACTGCCGGTGATGCAGACTCTTCAACCTGAACCCCCGGTTCCTGAGCCTGCTCTTCTGCAACCACAGCTGTATTATCAGCCACATAATTCTCAGCGGTGGTCATCACTGTATTCTGCCCGATCATTGCTACAGCCAGCAACGTTGCCATCGCTCTCCTGAACTGTAAAAACTGCTTTTTCCTCATAATGCTTCCTCCTTTTCGCAACCTTTTTTTGTTGGCAGTTGCTTAACAGTTACTGTCCACCGATAACGTTTTGTATAATCTAAAGCGAACAATAACATTAAAGCATTTGAGATCCGGTGAATCTTTACGGTCCTTCACTGGATGCTCCGGAGCATGCTTGAAAAAGATTTTCTGCAAGGATTGCGGGAATAATTTTTCAAACAGGCTCCAGCCTGTATGGCACTGTGAGCCATACGGCTAAATCTCTACTATGTTTCAATTATAGCACCTCCTTTTCCACTATCCTGATTTTGGGGAATGAACTGCACGCTTAGGGAATGAAATGCACAAAAATTTACGAAAATGTGCATCTTATATTCGTAACTAAGGGCAGATATCCGCCTCCGAACTTATATATGCACATATTTTCTGAAATATTCATCGCTATTCTGGAATGTATTTGAAAAATGTTTTCTAAAAGATGTGCATCACAATTTGTGGGAGAACATCCTCCACTTTACAAGAAAAACTCTCAATGCTACAATATTCCCCAGATATTTGACAAAAAAAGACCCTGTGGGGGAATACATAAGGAGAACACCATGGAATTAAAGTTTGAAAACGGACGTCCCGCAGATACCACGGGCAGACTTGAAAAAGAGATACGTACTTATGATTTTCTTGATGCACTTCAGGTGCCTTATCAGAGGATTGACCATGAAACTCTGATGACCATTGAAGCTTGTAAAGATGTGGATAAAGTGCTTGATGCAGTAATCTGCAAAAACCTGTTTCTCTGCAACCGCCAGGAAACGAACTTCTATCTGCTGCTCCTGCCAGGCGACAAGAAGTTTAAGACAAAGGAAGTATCTTCCCAGCTTGGCGTTGCCAGACTTTCCTTCGGCAATGAAACTTATATGGAGAAATTCCTTGATATTACACCTGGTTCTGTCAGTATACTTGGACTTATGAACGATAAGGAAAATCATGTGCAGCTGCTTATTGATGAAGACCTCCTGAAGGAACCTTACATCGGCTGTCACCCTTGTATTAACACCTCCAGCCTGAAAATTAATATGAAAGATATGATGGAAAAAATTATTCCGGCTATGAAACATGAACCGATTTTTGTGAAATTGGGACAGGAAGAATAAAATTGCAATTAACTAATTTGTATGTTACCCATTCTTCCATTATGCCCAAAACAAAACAGACAGATACACATTTCAATCATGTACCCGCCTGTCTCATTTCATTCTTTATTCAATTTTTATTTGCTCTTCCGCTCCTTTACCAGTGCAAATACACTCTGAAGTACAATGAAGAAGCACAGCAGGATTGCTGTTACAATGTTGGACCAGGAGCTGATCAGTTTTCCATTGGTTTTAACCAAAGTAGAAATCGTACCATTGATCAATACACCAAACAAGGAACCAAGTACATTTCCTACACCACCGGTAAGAAGTGTACCACCGATGACTGCGGAGGAAATAGCGTCCATTTCAAGGCCGGTTGCCTGGGTGGTGGTACCTGCCATGGTATTCAGGCAGTAGCAGATTCCGCCGATGGAAGTAAGGAAACTGGAAAGAATATATGCCTTCATCTGTGTTTTCTTAACATCAAGTCCCATCAGGGTTGCAGACTGCTGATTGCCACCTACTGCGTAAATACTGCGGCCGAAGCGTGTGTATTTCAGCATCAGATAAATAGCAAGAACTACGATCAATGCAACTACAACAGTTACACGAAGGTATGGAAACTGCATGATTCCCTTTTTGTTCAGATACCCTCCAAAGGGAAGGGAAATCTTAAAGCTGGAAAGAGTGGTAAAAATCTTGTCAGAAACAATACTTACCTGCTCTTTACAGATCACAGCTGTCATACCTCTGGCAAAGAACATTCCTGCCATAGTAACGATGAAAGGCTGGATTTCCAGGTAGGAAATACAGAAGCCCTGAACAATACCAAATATAATGCCAATTGCAAGGATCAGAAGCATAAGTACCGGGCTGGACCATCCCCACTGCTCAATTCCCACTGCCAGGATCATACAGTCCATAGCAACCAGGGAACCTACGGAAATATCAATACCGCCAGTAAGCATAACGCATGTCATACCAGCTGTGATGCAGATCAGACCTGCATTGTTGATCAGGATGTTCAGAAATGTCTGGAAACGGGTAAAGCCTTTGTCCGCATATACGATACATCCTGCAGCATACATTACAAAGAATAATACAATGGTGATCAGCAGCAACAGGTTATTGCTGTTTATTTTTTTCTTTTTCATGCCCGAGCTGCCTCCTTTCCTGATTTCTTTGTCAGCTTCTTAAAGAAGGCTTTGGCTGGCTCAGCCTGAATTACTACGATGATAATAACTACGATTGCCTTAAATACCGGTGCCTGTGCAGAAGAAACACCAAGTGCATACAGAGTTGTGGTAATCGCCTGGATGGTGTACGCTCCAATGATGGAACCTGCCAGGGAAAACTTACCGCCGCCAAGGCTGTTGCCACCAAGTGCTACAGAAAGAATTGCATCCAGCTCCATGTTCAGACCGATGTTATTGGTATCTGCTGAATAGATTCTGGAGGTTGCAACCATACCTGCAAGACCTGCACAAAGACCGCAGATTGCATAGCACATAAGGATGATCTTTGCGGAATTAAAGCCTGCGATACGGGAAGCTTTTTTGTTAATACCAACACTCTGGATGTAGGTTCCAAGTGCTGTGTAGCGAAGTACGATAGAAGCAATTGCCACACACACAGCAGCCACAATGATCGGTGTTGGAATGATTCCGCAGTAAGCGCCAAGCTTCTGGAAGGACGGAACACGAACATAAACGATCTGGCTGTTGCAAAGAAGAAGTCCCACTGCTCGGCCTGCTGACCATAGGATCAGGGTGGCGACCATAGGCTGAATATTCATATAGGCAACCAGAAATCCATTAAAAACGCCACAGATCAAAGTGACAAGAAGTCCGGCTCCAATGCCAACCAGCAGCGGCTGCGCATATTCCTGCACATTTACATTTCCGTATCCTGCAAGGATCATACAGCAGACACCTGCGTAAAGACTCATTACGGAACCAACGGAAATATCAGTACCACCGGAAGCAGATACAACAAGTGTCATACCGATTGCCAGTATGGCGATTTCACTTCCACGGTTCAGGATGTCGATCAGACGTCCGTAAAGTACACCATTCTTAATGGAAATCATAAAGAAGGAAAGCGGTGCGCTTCCTGTTGCAATATCATATACTACGTTGATCAGCATGACCAGGATCATACTGAAAACCGGAAGGAACAGACGTTTCTGCGCCAGTTTTTTGAAATTACCCATTACTGCTCACCTCCTGCGATTGCTTTCATTACGTTCATCTGATTCATATCTGCCTCATCAATCTCTCCAACCTTCTGACCGTCACGGAGAACTGCCATACGGTTGCAGGTACGGAGCATTTCCTCAATCTCAGAGGAAATGAAGATCAGACTCTTTCCTTCATCCGCAAGCTTCAGAACCAGCTTCTGGATCTCTGTCTTGGTACCGATATCGATGCCTCGAGTAGGCTCGTCCAGAATCAGGAAATCCGGGTTTGTTGCAAGCCATCTTGCAAGGATAACCTTCTGCTGGTTTCCACCGGAAAGCTGTTTGATCAAGGTCTCACGGCTTGCACATTTGATCTGGAGAAGATCAATATACTTGTCTGCAATCTCACACTGTTTTGCCATAGGGATCTTTTTCAGAATTCCCTGTTTTGCCTGAATTGCAAGGATGATATTTTCTCTTACGGACAAATCTGCAACAATTCCCTCTGCTTTACGGTCATCAGGAAGAAGTCCCATTCCAAGATGCATGGCATCAATAGGATTTTTCACCTTAACTTCCTTGCCTTTTACTTTCAAAGTACCAGTCTGGGCGCGGTCAGCACCGTAAATAGCACGTGCCAGTTCGCTTCGTCCGCTTCCAAGAAGTCCGGTAAGACCGATAACCTCTCCTTTGTGGATATCAAGGTCAAATGGTTTGATGGTTCCTGCGTGGCTTAAGCCACGGGCTTCGATTACCATCGGCTCTTTTCTCTTATCTCCTGTGCTCTCCGGTTTAATGGAAGCAAGATCGTCGAAATCTTTTCCCATCATAGCTGCTACCAGCTTCACTCTCGGAAGATCTGCGATCTCATACTCGCCAACCAGCTGACCATTTCGAAGAACGGTAATTCCGTCACATACTGCATAAACCTGTTCCAGGAAATGAGTAACAAATATGATTCCTACACCTTTCTCCTTCAGTCTGCGCATCATGGTAAAAAGCTTTTCTACTTCACGATCATCCAGTGAAGATGTGGGCTCATCCAGAATGAGCACCTTACAGTCCATATCTACAGCACGGGCAATTGCGATCATCTGCTGCAATGCCAGTGAATATTCTTCAAGATTACGTGTTACATCAACGTCAAGCTCCAGCTGTTTCATAAGGGCAGCTGCCTGACGGTTCATTGCCTTTCGGTTGACCGTTCCAAGCTTTGTCAGCGGCTCGCGGCCTATGTAAAGATTCTCTGCCACCGAAAGGTTTGGACAGAGGTTTACTTCCTGATATACAGTAGAAATGCCCTTCTTCTGGGCGTCCATGGTATCTTTATTTACGATGGGATGATCAAATCCTTTCAGATAAATCTCTCCAGCCTCAAATTTATTTACGCCGGTCAGGCACTTGATCAATGTGGATTTACCCGCGCCATTCTCTCCCATCAGCGCGCGGATTTCACCTTTTTTCAATGTCAGATCCACGCCTTCCAGTGCTTTTACACCTGGGAATGTCATGCAGATTCCCTGCATTTTCAATACTACTCCTGCTTCCAACGCGATTCCTCCCTTCCCGTTATCAACTTCATTTTTCATTCTCCTCGTTGCTCGCGAAAATTAAGGGGAAGAAAATCCGCCTTGGGACTTTCCTCCCCTATTTGTTCATCTTTATCGTTTTTCAGCTGCTTGCTGATAACCAATTTCGATGTTTACGGATTGTTTCACAGCTCTGCTGTTTTCACACTCTCCGATTGATTTTTCTGATTAGTAAGCACGTCCAGCCAGAACTTCATCAGTCATAGTTGTTGCATATTCGCTCTCGATTCCAGGTGCTACGAATGCCTGATCCTCAACAAGTGTTGTCTTCTCAAATTCTTCGCCTGCCTGCATTTTCTCGATTACGCCCTTAACAACTTCAGCCTGGATCGGGTTACACTCAACATCACAGTTGATCTTTCCATCTAATGTATACTGAAGTCCATCATGTGTTGCATCGAAGGAAATAAGAGTTACATCGCCATCAACACCGTAGGTGATACCTGCTGCATCCATTGCATCCATTGCGCCGTATGCTTCGTTATCGTTCTGGCAGACAACTACATTGAACTGTCCCTCATAGGATTTGATGAAGGATTCCATAACTTCCTGACCACCAGCCTGTGTAAAATCACCGGACTGAGAATCAAGAATCTTCCAGTTATCATGCTCGCCAGCTACCTGATTGAATCCTTCTGTACGTCCAAGTGCTGCGGAAGCTCCTACGGAACCTTCGATTACAAGAATGTTAGCGTCTTTATCGCCAAGGTACTCAGCTAACCAGTTACCAGCTGTAATACCTTCGTTTGTTGTGTTTGTTCCAACCCATGCATCATATAAATCGTCGCTTGCTTCGATTTCACGGTCTGCGATGATTACAGGGATTCCAGCATCCTGTGCTTCCTGAAGGACGGTGTCCCAGCCAGCGGACTGGATCGGAGCGATTACGATGTAATCCATATCTTTACTAATGAATGTACGAACTGCTTCAAGCTGTGCAGCATTGTCATTGTCGCAGTCTACAAGATCAAGGCTGTATCCGGCATCTTCTGAGAAAACATCCTGATAGTTCTGGGTGTTTGCTGTACGCCAGTCTGATTCATGTCCAACCTGAGCGTATCCAACTGTTACCAGATCGTCAGCGTAAACCGGCATAGCCATCATGCTGAGTGTTGCTGCTGCGAGTGCCATAACTGCTAATTTCTTTTTCATAGTGATTATTCCTCTCTTTCTTTTAGAAAAAATACTTTTGCAGGTCGCGCCTGCCATTGGTTTCTCGTTCAACACTGATCCGTTTGCTGTCTTAGCTTTCCGTCCGTTCTTTGAATCCGTGTTCTTCTTGATGTCTATAATTTAGCGAAAATCAACATAAATTTCAATATTGTTTTCCCGTCTTTTGGTTGTTTCGTCAGTTCAAACAATACAAATTTGTTGGTTTTCATAGTGAAATACAGACAAATTTATATTATAATGAATTTCAGGCAGGAAAAGGGGTGATATTTTATGATTTCTCATTTAGAAAGTTTGTTTTCTTATGATTTTGTGAAAAATATTACACCTTTTTCTATGTTTTTCGATTTGGCAAACTGTCTAAGCTGGAAAAAAAAGGTTTGATCATTTGAAAAAAGGTATAATATTTTGGGTTTTAGAAGTGAAAAAGCAGAAGATTTATTGGGAAATCATAAATAATTCATGTGAAAATTTTATGAAATAACTATCCCAGCAAAATAAAAAAACCAGAGTGGCGCGACAGATTGCGGGAATACTTTTTCAGACACGCTCTAGAGCGTGTTTGGAAAAGGCTTTCTGCAAGATGTGCGTCACAATTTGTGGGAGATTTTGTCCGGAGGAGGGCGTCGTAGCGGGCTACGACAACCGAATTCGGGCAAAATATACCGCAAAGTGGGGCGTACAGATTGCAGGAATGCTTTTTCAAACACGCTCTAACCTAAGAAAGAGGAACTAAAATATATGGCGATCAAATATAAATGGCTGGTTGAACAGCTAAGAGAAATCATTTCAGATTCTATTCAAAAGGGAATCAACAAGCTTCCCACCGAACAGGAGCTGGCTGTCAGATACCGTGTCAGCCGACAAACGGTCCGGGCTGCGCTGGCGGTTCTTGAAGATGAGCGGGAAATCCGCCGCATTAAAGGGAGCGGAGCTTACATTACCGGACTTTCCAGCCTGGAAGACCGGAATATAGTTGGAATTCTGATTCCCGATGAACAGCAATATGAATATCCTGCACTGATAAATGATATTCGTGTGGCGCTGGCTGCGGAGGGATTTTCCTGCAAGGTTTACCCCACTCACAATCATGTGGACCAGGAACGGCAAATCCTTCAGTTTCTTTTGAAAAGTCCGCTGCGGGCACTTATTGTGGAGCCTGTAAAAAGCGCCTTACCATCACCTAATACAGAGCTTTATCAAAGGCTGATACAAAGGGGAACTTCCATTTTGTTCCTGGAATGTGCTTATCCCCAGTTGTCTCAGATTCCAGTAATCTATGAAGATAATCTATATGGGGCTGGTCTTCTGGTGCAAAGTCTTGTGGAAAAAGGCCACTCTTCTATCGCCGGTATTTTCCAGATGGACGATCAGCGGGGACTTGAACGCTACCAGGGATTTCTGGATGCTATGCAAAATCAGGGGCTGACTGTACCAGACCGCAACATCTGCTGGTACACCACACAGGAACTGGATGATTTCCGTCAGAGCCAGGATATCAGCTTCCTAAAAAAATTTCTAGAACGGATCACCCCCGACTGCACTGCGTTTATTTGTGAGGATGACTTTATTGCATGGCTGTTATGGGAAGAGCTGTCGCTTGGACAGGAGAAAAAGATAGCAACTCATGCTTCCCTTTCATCCTCTCTTCAAAGCACTGGATTCAAGACTACTTCCGCCGACCATAGTTTCGAAACCACAATAGCACTAGCCGCCTTCAATACCAGCTACCTTACCACATCTGGTCTGCTCCGCGCCACAACACTGACACACCAGACACACCAGCCTGGTACTCTGGCCGCCCAAATGAGCATAAACAAATTAAAAGGACTCCCTGTCTCTTCGCAGGAAGTCCCATGGCAGTTATCACTGCCGAAATCACATAATTAATTTTGAATATCATGCAGTCCCCTTACTCCGATATTCCCTTGGGCTGCACCCGGATTTTTTCTTAAACACATAACTGAAATAATGGGGATCCTTATATCCCACCTCCTGTGCGATCTCTCCGGACGACTTGTCCGTCTCGCGCAGGAGTTTTTTCGCTCTGTCAACACGTTTGCAGGTAATATACTCTACAAACGTCTTCTGCATATTCTGGCTGAAAATTGCGCTTAAATAGTTGGCACTCATATTCACCGCATCCGCTACTTCATTCAGGGAAATGGTCTCTTTATAGTAATTCTCATCAATATAATCCAGCACTTTCCTCATGGCGCTGTTGCCCTGAGACTCATTCTTCTCATCCCTGATATCAATGGCACTCTGAAGAATGTCCACACAATACCCTGCCACCTGCGATGCCTTGATACTGGTATCCTGATATTTTCCCTCGATCCGTTCTGTATAACCCTCTTTTTCCACACCAATGGATTCCAGATACATAATAGTTGTAAACCGAATATGAAGCACCACATAATCCCGGAACATTCTGGACTCCAGTGCCTTACTCATTCCACCCAGATATCCCTGAACGAACTCCTGGATCTCACTGCTGCTTCCTTTTGTGAGAAAATCCTTGATGATCTCAGGATTCAGCTGTGAAGAATCCACTGCTGCCAGCCGGTTCTCCCCCTGCGAGTTTACATAACTTTCCAAAGTTTCTTCTGTAAGCACATGAAGCCCCGGCACCATAAAACGATATGCAAAATAATGATTCACACTCTGATAACACTGGGAAAGCAAGCTCAATCTCTCCACTGGTTTTCCTACAGCTACATACCAGTCCATCTGCTCTTCCCCTTCGCAGGTCCGCTTCACATACTCCACGCAATTATCTGTCAGCTCCGGAAGCCGGGACAATTCCCCCTTTACCAGAACTCCGTAACTGTTTACATTCCAGCGGAAAAGCAGATACTGGGGATAGCGGAGAAAATAATGAAGCACTTCATCCTGTTTCCGAAGAAAACCTGCCATCTTGTCCTTATTTTTCTCCTGTAAATACAGGAAAAGCAGATTATATCCTGCTGCCGTAATTTCTATAGACTGACGCTCTGCCTCATCATAAATCTCCTTAACCGACAGCTCCCCCTCCAGAATTTTTTCCATAAAACGCCGTCTGGAAAACTGCTCATACTCCTGGATCTCATTCTGAAACTGGGTGCGGTAGTCCTCCTGCTCCTGATCCTGCTCGATCTTATCTTTCAGTTCAAGAAGTACATTTTTCAGCTTCATTCTGGTAACCGGCTTCAGCAGATACTGGTCAACACCAACTTCAATTGCCTGTCTTGCATATTCAAAATCATCATAACCACTGATAATAATAATCTTCATCCGCGGAAATTCTTTGCTCACAATTTTACTTAAGGAAAGCCCATCCATAAAAGGCATTTTAATATCCGTGATCAATACATCCGGCTTCGTCTTACGGATCAGGGGCAAAGCCATTTCCCCATCTGCTGCTTCCCCTACAAAACGGTATCCGAACTGATCCCAGGGAATCCTGTCTCTGAGCCCTTCGCGGATCACCGTCTCATCTTCAACCAGAAATACCTTCCGTAACATTTTCTTCCTCCCCAACGTTCTCCTGGGTATACACCCGCTCCGGAACATAATATGCTTTCTCTATTTCTTTGCCATCTTCCATATCCTGAATGATCTGCTCCACGTATTTTCCCTGGTCAGGATTACACTGGACATCAATGTTGATCTCCCCGTTTCTCACCAGCTCCACGCCCGCATCCACTGCGTCAAAGGAAATTACCGTAATATCGCCGTCCACTCCTGCAGTTTTTCCTGCTTCTCTGATGGCTTCAAGAGCACCAAAAGTCATGTCATCGTTCTGTGAAACCACCACATCTATGTCCTCATACTGATCCAGAAGCCTTGCCATCTCTTCTTTTCCTTTTGCTGTGGTAAATTCTCCGTCTACCTGCTGCAAAATGTTCCAATTGTGCTGCACCTTTGCCACTTCATTGAACCCACGGGTTCTGCCGATGGTAGCGGAGGCACCTTTGGTTCCTTTCAGCACTACAATGTTAATTCCGTCATCTTCCCTGCCCTGCTTTTTCATGTAATCCTCAAGCCAGTAACCGGCATCCTGTCCTTCGCGGACAAAATCGGAACCAACCCAGGAAGCATAGAGGGAGTCATCATCCACAGAAACCTTACGGTCTATGAGAATTACCGGAATCCCGGCATCCTTCGCCTCCTGAAGCACAGTGTCCCAGCCAGATTCCTCAATAGGAGAAAGTACGATATAATCCACCTGCTGGGAAATAAAGCTTCGGATGGCCTTAATCTGATTGGCCTGTTTCTGTCTGGCATTGTCAAAAATCAGCATGTAGCCGTTTGCCCTGGTGAAAGCGTCCTGAATGGACTGAGTGTGGGCACTTCGCCATACAGATTCGCTTCCCACCTGGGAAACACCTACTACGATCAGATTGTCGTCCTCCGCAGGAGTTTCCTGCACTTTACTGCTGCTCAAAGGACTTCCCAGAAGAACCAGTGCCACAAGCACAAACACAACCGGTGCCACAGCCCAGATGTTTTTTCTTATAAACTGTCTCATACGCCTGTCTCCTCCTGCTGTGGCCGTCCACCCTCAATTATCTTATTGGCATTCTGCTGTTTCGGATTACTTTTTATTTTTTTATTTGCGTCAAAATTCACGCTGTTGCCGCCTTCAGCCACTTTTGCTGTATCATTCCCTGTTTTCTCAACCGGAGCTTCCAGAATAGCCGGAATTACAATCTCCACTGTAGTTCCCTTACCCTTCTGTGACTGGATCTTCATTCCATACTCCGGTCCGAAATACATGTGGATACGCTCATTTACATTTGCCAGACCAAACCCCTTCTCCGTCTCCTGGCAGGGCTTCTCAATCTGCTGACGAAGCTGTTCAAGCTCTTCCTCATCCATGCCCACACCATCATCCCGGACAGTCAGACGGATAATATCTCCCTCTTTCTCCCCATGAATGTGAATACATCCCTTAGCACGCTTATACTTAATGCCATGATAAAGCGCATTCTCCACTACCGGTTGAAGAGTCAGCTTCAGAATCTGATATTTATAAATTACCTGATCCAGCTGAATGTCATATTCCAGAATATCCCGGTAACGCATTTCCTGGATCTGGAGATAACTGCTGATATGCTTCTCTTCTTCCTTAATGGAGATAAATTCCTTCCCTTTGCTTAGGATCTCACGGAAAAAGTCTGACAGGGTAACAACCATGGTCACCGCTTCGTCCGGCTCATTGGACTCGATCAGCCACACAATGGTGTCCAGCGTATTATAAAGAAAATGAGGCTGGATCTGCTCCTGAAGAAGGCGCAGATCTGCTTTTCGCATTTTCCGCTCGTCTTCCTTCACCTTATCGATCAGAGACTGCATGCTTCCTGCCATTTTGTTAAAGCTCACTGCAAGCTCAGCCACCTCATCCTCGGAATCCGCCTGGGCTCTGGCATTAAAATCACCCTGAGCGATTTTCTCCGTAGCCTGGTTCAGCTGACTGATAGGCTGTATAATACCGGAAACGATCATCACCGCGCTGACTGCAACCACAATGATCAGCACGCCGATCAGCACACTGCACACCACCATAAACCGCCTGATCTGATCCTGCAGGGTATCCGTGACCTTGTCCATATAACGTGTCTGATAATAAATATAATACTGAATATCGTCCTGGATTAATTCTGTCAGAATGTAAATATTGTTGTCCAGCTTCTCAATATTCTCATTATATCTGCCACCGGCAGAAATGCTGTCCACAATATCGTCCACCCTTTTTTCCAGGGTATCGATATTGCGAAGAAGGCTCTCCAGCCACAGCTTGCTCTCAGATTCTGTGGTAATGGCTGTCAGTCTGGTAAACTCGCTGCGTAATTCATCTATTAAAGTATATGGATTCTTAAGACTTTTGTCTGTTTCGATGGTATCCAGAGTGACGTAGCCAACAACCAGCTTATACAGGCTCTCGTCCATCTCTTCTTTGAAATTCAGATTGTAATTGTTCGCTACAGTCATGTTGCTTACGATCTCATCGTAGGTATTGCTGTAGCTTGCCATCGAGGCAAGAAGATACATCACAAGAAGAATAAACGGCAGTGTTACCACTGCCGCCAGTGTAAGAATTTTCTTTTTCATAAAGTAAAACTTACCCCCACTCCCGCAGGTCCCCCGACCTGCAAATGCTCCTGTTCACGCTCTTTACCAAAAACACTTCGCCGAACAATACCGCAATATAATACATTATAATAATCCATGCCTACTGCACCGTCTCAATCATCTTCCCCACATAAGAATTCTGCACAAGCATAGGCTGTTCTGCTGCTCTCTTCATTTCCACCTGGATATTGCCTTGAATATCCTGCAAACACTCCAGAAGCAGCGGATTGAAGGTTCCGCACTCACCAGCCAGAATCATCTCCATAGCCTTCTCATGGGAAAATGCTTTCTTATATACGCGCTCACTTGTCAGTGCATCATATACATCCGCAACAGAAACCACCTGGGCTGCAATCGGAATTTCTTCCCCCTTCAGACCATCCGGATAGCCCTTGCCGTCATAGCGCTCGTGGTGCCATCTGCAGATCTGGTAAGCCACCTTCACAAGCTCCTCATCCTGATATACCCCAAGACTCTTCAGCATGGAAGCACCGATCAGGGTATGCTTTTTCATTTCCTCAAACTCTTCATTTGTCAGTCTGCCTGGTTTATTCAAAATCTTCTCGTCGATTCCCACTTTACCAATATCGTGAAGGGCAGATGCTATTGTGATCATGTACTGGTCAGACCATTTCAGATCATATTTGTCTGTTTTCTGCATCAGTCTGTCCAGCAGAAATCCGGTCAACATCTTTATGTGCTGAACGTGCTGACCGCTCTCTCCATTACGAAATTCTACGATATGGCTGAGAATATCTATCAAAATTTGACTATTTTTTTCTTTTTCGCGAATTTGATCCGTTACAAGTGTGATTAGGCGCCTCTGTTTTGCGTATAATTTAATAGTATTATATACACGCCGGTAAACAACTCTGGCATCAAACGGACGGCTGATATAGTCTGAAACTCCCATTTCATACGCCCGGCGTATATATGATTCTGTCTCCTCACTGGAGATCATGATGACCGGAATGTCCTCAATCCAATGGTTCCGGTTCATCTCCTCAAGAACTGCAAAGCCGTCCATGCCAGGCATTACAATATCAAGCAACACCAGTGAGATTCCTGCACCATACTCCCGAAGCACGGAGAGACATTCCTCCCCATTGCTTACTTCCATAGTCTTAAAATCATGGTGCAGAATCTCCGCAAGAATATCACGGTTCAGCTCAGCATCATCCACGATCAGAATCTGCTGTTTCAGCTCATCACGATTAACCTCTGCGCCATCTGCATTTCCAGCTTTTATCTCATTAGACTCGGTTACCACCAGGTTCTTACGGGTTTTCGCCTGGTACATAAAGCGGTCAGCTCTTCCTACCACACTTCCGATCGTTTCATCTGCCCCGGCAATTGTTCCTCCAATACTCACAGAAAGCTGAATTCCTGCATATCCCGGCACCGCAGCCAGATGAATCTTATCATGGATTTCCTGCAGTCTTCCGGCAAATTTCACTTCTGTTACTCCGGGAAGCACCAGAAGAAACTCATCCCCTCCATAGCGGATCAGAATATCATCCTTACGGATATGCTTGCATATGGTTTCTGCAACAACAGTCAGTGCCATATCCCCGGCATTATGTCCATATGTGTCGTTATAAAGCTTAAAATCGTCCAGATCGATCATGGCAATTCCAGCCGGTCCCATCTTGGACTTCAATTCTTCTTCATAATAACGTCTGTTGTATGCCTTCGTAAGAACATCCTGGTACAGTCTCTCGTTATATCCAGTAAGGCTGCTGATCAGGCGCTCATGATCTTTCCGGTCGATCAGGCTGCTTTTGTCCATTTTCTTCAAAAGCTCCATTACATAAGGATTACCGTCAATTTCCAGATATTTAGCCATGATCTGATAAATGTCATCTCCAATAAATTCCAGCTTGCACAGCTCTGCCTTCCGTAAAAAGGCTTCCATTGCCACACAGCCCTGGCAAAAATGTCCTATGCACAAATCTGCTTTTTTTGTCTGTCCGCCCTCTGCTGCCAACAGACCTTCTGCATTCAATTTCTCCAGTTTTTCCTGGTCAAGAAGCCTTACAAAGTTAAAAACCCTACGGTAACAGACCATCTCGTATTCTGCCTGCTCCATGGTGATTTTGTAATCTGATACCATACTTTATCCATCCTTCTTCGTTGTAAAGCATATTTGGACAATAAGCTTTCTCAACTCTTCCTCTGTATATGCAATATAATCTGGTTTTTCCATACCTTCCGGAACCGTATAACGGTGATGGTTCATCCAGATGGTCTTCCATCCGGCATTTTTTGCACCTGCAATGTCATTCTCCAGAGAATCCCCGATCATAAAAGTATTCTCCGGCTTCATTCCCCATTTTTCTTCTGCCATGCGGAAGATCTTCACATCCGGCTTGACCACGCCCACACCTGCAGACACGATCAGCTGATCCTCTGTAAACCATTTATCAAGTCCCAGTGTGTGGAACTTCTGAACCTGATGGGAAAAAGGTCCGTTGGTGATCACGCCCATTTTCACTCCGGCAGCTTCGCATTCGTCCAGCAGTTGTGTCATTACCCCTGAAACATGAAGATGGGACTGATTCTCTTTATATCTCTTCTGGAAGAGCTCTGCCTGCTCTCTGGTAAAGGGAATTCCCAGGTCTTTCATAGTATTTTCAATTCTGTAAATCCGGGATTCATGAATGGAAACCTGTCCACTCTCGCTGAACAGAAACATTTCAGCGCTTCTTTTCCCGAAAATCCGGTAAAACAGCTCCGGATCCGGAAGCTTCCTGCCCAGACTGAACTCACAGGCTGTAAGCAACGGCTCCATCTGGCTATATAAGGTATCATCTATATCGAAAACCAGAAATCTTTCGTTGTTCATTTTGCTGACTCTTTTCCTTTTTCGTATAACTCTAAAAAATATTATGCCGCAGTCTGCAGACAATAAAATAATTATACCTTTTTAAGGTAGGTTACGCAATCTATTATTCAGTTTTCTATGTGTTTTCTAACTATTTCAAAGCAGAGTATATTTGAAAAATCTGTTTCGCAACCGGCATGCCTCGCTTTGTGGGAAATTTTGCCCGAAAAAAGAGGTTCACCTTTTTTACAGATGAACCTCTCTCATTCTATTATTTACATTTCCGTGGCTGAATCAATCCCGGTTCTCCTGCCTTAGAGCGTGTCTAAAAAGCATTCCAGCAATCTGTATGCCTTACTAGAGCGTATTCGCCCAAGTGTTTAATTCCAGCCCTCGCCGTACTGGAGACCTGAGCCGCCTTCGTTATTCTCCCAGTCTTCCAGAAGATTATCATCCTGGCTGCTTCCCTGACCGTCACCGTTGTCCTTGGAATCCGTACTCTGTGTATTTGTGTTCTCGCCAAGAGTTACAGTTACCGTCTCTTCTTTGTAACCTTTTCCATCCGGAACCTCAAGGGTAAGCTCTACATCCTCACCTGGCTCGTAGTAGGAAAGGAAATCAATCAGCTGTTCCTTGGTTGTAACAACCTTGCCTGCAAATTTTGTAATGATGGATTTTGCTTCAATACCAGCCTCATCAGCTGCACCGCCTTCTGTTACGTCTCTTACAAGAACGCCTTCCGGAACACCGTATGCTTCACTTACTGCACTGTCAACACTCTTAACTGTGATTCCCAGAACACCGTGGTTATCAACTTTATCTCTGGTCTCCTCATTCATCAGGCTCTCCAGCGTATCTGTTACATCAGAAATTGCAATTGCATAACCGATACCCTCAACCGCTGTGGAAGCAAGCTTTGCAGAGTTGATACCAACAACCTCACCGTTCATGTTCAGAAGAGCACCACCGCTGTTGCCTGGGTTGATTGCTGCATCTGTCTGGATCAGGTTCGTAGCGGAATTGCTGTCGCTGTCATAATCGCCGACTGTATCATCAGAATTCAGCTGACGGTTCTTGGCGCTTACAATACCGGTTGTTACGGACTGACCATAACCAAGTGCGTTACCAATTGCAACAACCTGTGCACCAACCTTCAGGTCATCGGAATTACCGATAGTTGCAATCGTAATGGCATCCATTGTATCGCTGTCAATATCATCCAGGGAAACTGCTACAACTGCAAGATCCCTCTCGCTGTCATAACCTTTTACCTTAGCCTCACATGCTGTGCTGTCACAGAAGCCAACAGATAAAGTCTCCGCACCTTCTACTACATGATAGTTGGTTGCGATCAGAAGCTCGGAATCGTTCTTACCAATGATAATACCGGAACCGCTTCCCTGTACTTCTCTCTGCTCAGGAGAGTAAGCACCGTACTGACCAAACATTCCGTAGTAGTTCTGAACCTCTTCTACAGATTTGGTTGTAATGGAAACGATACTTGGCATTGCCTCTTCTACAATATCAGATACATCAAGGCTACCCTTTGCTGTACTCTCATCTTTGCTGTCATCCTGGGAATCATCCGATTTCTTCTCGGATTTCAGCAGCTCAACTTTACCTTCGCTTGCTGCCTGTACGTTCTGCTCATAGCCTGTCAGATAGTTAACTCCTGTATATGTCCCTGCTGCAAGGCCGCCTGCCAGTACTGCGCAAAGACTAATGCTTGCTGCCTTTTTAAGTTTTCTCTTTAATTCTTCATTTCTATTCTTCATGATAAAAGCCTCCTTTAGAAACTCCTTTATGTTCTTTTCATTTGATAGTTCACAGTATATAGACAATTTGTGTTCTCTTTGTGGGAAAAATGTGTTTAAATTGTTAAATTCCGCCTTTTAATATTAGAGCGTGTTTGAAAAATCATTCCCGCAATCTGCACGCCCCACTTTGCGGGAGATTTCACCCGAATTCGGTTGCCGTAGCCCGCTACGGCGCCCTCATCCGAGCGAAATCTCCCACAAATTGTGACGCACATCTTGCAGAAAGCCTTTTTCAAACACGCTCTAGCATTAAAAAACCCGGACTGCAAGGCAATCCGGGTAAAGAACAATCATCTTTATTTGTTCGGCATGATCCAGAATTTCATGGTCGGGTAGCTGAGAACTACCTGAACCAGAATGTTCAGAACATTTGCGAGTGTAGGTGCAAGTGCTTCGGAAATACCGATGTTTACGAAAAAGCTCTGGCTGTAAGCCGGAAGTGCTGCGGATACAAGCACCAGCACAACTGCAAGTACAATGTATTTCGGTACAGCCTTCTCAAACGCTGCATTGGATTTGAAAACCAGATTCTTCTGTACAAAGAAGTTTACGGTCTGAGCTGCTGCAGTTGCAACCAAAAAGCTTAAAAATCCACATAAACCAAGATTGGACTCGATATTATCTGCGTAATTGAACACCAGAAACTTAAATGGTGTATTTGCAAAGCTTTTGAAAATAAAACCGGTACACAGCCACATGATAATGAAGTTTGTAATAGTTGCACAGTTGGATAATACGTTAAATTTAATAAATTCCCAGATATTCGGGTGATCTTCGATTAACTGTTTGATTTTTCCCATAATGATACTCCTCCTATTTCTGCTCTTCCAGATCTTTCTCATACTGCTTGTTCAGCTTCTGGTTTCTGAAAAATCCGCTGATTACTTTTCCAAGTCCGCTGAAATGACCGTTTACAACCTTTAGAAGTCCCTCTACCATTTCCATGGAAACCATACCGCCTGTCATCTTGGCGATTGCACGGAATGGCATGTTGTACTGGAACAGGGTGTTCAGATCCGGAATTCCCGCTGCCTCGCTCTTTTTCAGCTTTTCACCCAGCTTCTTACAGATGAAGCGGGCAATTCCGTTCTTCGCGTAATACATCTGGCAAAGGGCATCGTTCATGCCAAGCTCGCCGCTCCAGCTTCCGTCCGGAATGGAATGTCCCAGGATCGTCTCGTACTCCTCATTTCCGATCTGCTGGATTTTTCCCTCCACGTAAGAAGAAACGCGGTTAGTATAGTATGGCATTACCTCAGTGGTTCCGATAATGGCAAGAGAATCCTGAAGACGGATATCCGCACAGCTTGCACCGATCATAATGCTGTAAACGCCGCCTTCTACTTCCCATTTATTTGTCTTCATATTCCAGTAACGGAATGTCTTGTCGTCGAACTTAATGGTAACGGTTTTCTCCTCGCCTGCCTTTAAGAACACCTTGGAAAAACCTTTCAGTTCCTTGACCGGGCGGAAAACTTTTGCTCCCGGAAGTCCTACATAAAGCTGGGCAATCTCTGCACCATCATACTTTCCGGTGTTGCGAAGGGTAAACGTCGCCCCATCCGGCTTCACCTGAAGATTGTCATATTCAAATGTAGTGTAGGAAAGACCATATCCAAATGGATAGTTTACCGGCACACCTGCGGTGTCGAAGTAGCGGTATCCTACGTAAATTCCCTCTCTGTACTCAGAGTTCCGCTCCTGTGACGGATAGTAATTGTAAGAAGGAGTATCCTCATATTTCTTAATGTAAGTTTCAGCAAGCTTTCCGGATGGGTTGACTTTACCGGAAAGAATATCAAGCACTGCACCTGCACCTGCCTGACCCATGAGAGCGGTGTGAAGCAGGGCTTTGAAATGATGGTGCCATGGCATTTCGATAACAGAACCTGCGCTGATGATACCAACCATGTTTGCATTTGCTTTTGCCAGCTCCTGAATCAGGTTGATCTGGTTCTGGGGAATGCGGAGATGCTTACGGTCAAGACCTTCTGTCTCGCTTTTTTCGTTCAGTCCGAAGAAAAACAGAACTACATCAGAACGGCGTGCAAGATCCACGGCCTCTTTTTTCATAGCTTCGTCTTCCTTGCCGTCACGCTGATAACCGCGGACGATTCCAGTTACGGAAATTCCGCTGGTCTCCAGCATGTCCTTGATGGAATCTACTTTTGTGGAGTTTACCATGGAGGAACCTGCGCCCTGGTATCTTGGGTCAAAAGCGAAGTCACCGATTATGGCTGCCTGAACCTTCGCTCCAACCGGAAGGATTCCGTCCTCATTTTTCAGAAGAACTGCACTGTTCTCGCAGGCAAGACGTGCCAGCTTGTGGTGCTCCTCATGAAGGGCTTTCTTGTCCGCCACTTTTTTATAATGCTTTGCATTCTCGGTGGTAGTAAGTACCAGATCAAGAAGCTCGTCTACGCGCTCGTCGATGTCCTTCTCACTGATCTTGCCGCTTTCTACGCTGGCAAGAAGCTCTCTTGCCGCATCAAGTCCCGGAGTCGGCATTTCCAGAGTGGAACCGTTCTTTACACCGAGAGAATGGTCGTTAGAAGCGCCCCAGTCAGTGATAACAGAGCCTTCGAAGCCCCACTCATCGCGGAGAATGTCTTTCAGCAGATGCTCGTTTTCGTTGGCGTAAACACCGTTTACCTCGTTGTAGCTGCTCATAACCGTTTTCGCGCCACCCTCTTTGATGGCAATCTCAAAACCGGTGAGGTAGATTTCACGGAGAGTTCTCTCATCTACCACCGCATTCATTGCCATACGGCGAAGTTCCTGGCTGTTTACAGCGAAATGTTTTGCACAGGCTGCTGCTCCTGTGCTCTGCACACCGCGGATAAAAGCAGCTGCCATTTTTCCGGAAAGATAGGGATCCTCGGAAAAATACTCGAAGTTACGTCCACAGAGAGGATTTCTCTTAATGTTCAGTCCAGGTCCAAGAAGAACGTTTACGTCTTCTTCCATGGATTCTTCACCAAGGGCAACGCCTACCCTCTGCTCCAGCTCTTCATCCCAGCTGTTTGCCATAGCTGCCGCTGTAGGAAAACAGGTTGCCGGTACTGCTGGATTGATTCCCAGATGATCTCCTGCTCCTGCCTGTTTACGCACACCATTCGGTCCGTCTGAACAGAAAATCGCCGGGATATCCAGACGCGGGAAATCTCTTGTCTGCCACTCGCTTTTTCCGCTGAGGAATGCGGCTTTTTCCTTCAGGGTCATGTTATCTATGATATTCTGATATTTCATGCTTGTGATCGCTCCCTTCTATATTGCCATAAATATAACATAACCCCGTCTGTAAAAGACGGGGTTATCACAAACTGTCAATATATTGCACAAGATGCATTAAAAAACCATTTATTTTTATCCCAGCACTTTCTGCAGCGTTTTCTCCAGCACCTGCAGATTCACAGGCTTGGAAAGATGTCCGTTCATACCGCTTGCCAGGGAACGTTTCACATCCTCGTCAAAAGCGTTGGCGCTCATTGCGTAAATCGGAATCTTTTTGCAATCCTCACGATCCAGATTCCGGATGGTCCGGGTTGCTTCCAGTCCGTCCATTTCCGGCATCATAATATCCATAAAGATCATATCGTAATATCCGGGAACGGATTCTTCCATGCGCCGCACAGCTTCTTTTCCGTTAACTGCCTGCTCGGTTTTAATTCCGTAATTTTCAAGAATCGTACAGATAATTTCCATATTCAGCTCATTATCCTCAACCACCAGGATTCTTTTTCCCGGGAAGCTGATCTCCTCCGGCTGGCTGGTGACCGTAGTCTTCTCTCCGCTTACCGGCTGAAGCTTCACGTTAAAGCTGAAGCTGCTTCCCTTACCAGGCTCACTTTCCAACTTAATATCGGAATCCATCATCCGCACAATTCTTCTGCTGATGGCAAGACCAAGACCAGTGCCCTGTTTTCTTGCATTTTCAGAATTATCCGCCTGCTCAAACTGCCGGAAAATAAGCTGCTGTTTCTCAGGTGCAATTCCAATTCCATCATCCCTGACCTGAAAATACAGATTGGAAAAGCCTTTCTCTTCTTCTGTCTCGCGAACGGTCAGCCACACATGTCCATCTGGTCTGGAATACTTCAGCGCATTTCCCAGAAGATTTACCAGAACCTGGTTCAGCCGCAGGGAATCTGCCATAAACCAATGGTTTTTCAGCTGGATATCTGCTATATACTGAATGTTATTTTCGTTCAGCTTCGCTTCCAGCAAAGGACGAAGTCCCTGTATCATCTCCATGAGATTGCATTTTTCTTCGATCAGCCTCATCTTTCCGCTCTCAATCTTGGACATATCCAGAATATCGTTGATAAGTCCAAGCAGATATTCCGAGGAGTACTCGATTTTTCTCAGACAATCGATTCGCCGCTCCTCAGTCTGTCCATCTTTCAATGCAATCTCCGTCATACCTATAATACCGTTCATAGGAGTACGGATCTCATGAGACATACGGGCCAGGAAATCCGATTTCGCCTTGGCAGAAAGATCGTGACGCTCCAGATTCAACCGGTTTTGAATAATTGCGCTGATTTCTTCCAGACACTTACACTCTTCTTTTTTCTCCAGAACATCCTGGTCAATGTCCCGGAATACAATACTTCCGGAATACTGTCCGTTATCTGTCATATGGAATACAATATCGTTTCTGCCTGAAGCAAAAGGCTGAATCAGCGGCTCTTTCCATATGCTTTCCCCGGAAGTCAGAAGCTGCTGCATTTCCTGTGTCTCCACAAAGTGCTGGTATTGCTTCTCAGAACAGTGGACCATACCGTCCCAGCCATCCTTTTTCTCCCAGGTTTTCCAGCAGTACAGCAGGTTATTTACCATATATTCCCCGTTGAAATGGGTGATCACAATGTCTGTCAGATGGTATTTCTCCTGCAGCTTCAACGCCAGAATATCCAGAACCACAGAAGTATCACCATCTCTGTCAAACAGGTTCAGAGCTATAGAGGAAAGTGTCATTTCCTTCAGACGTTCCAGAGAAGCCACCTCCGCAAATGCCACATCAACCGCACAGGCTTTTTCCACCGTTGAAAGCTCCTCATAGAACATGATTTCCTGCTTTCCATGACGTGCAGCTGTAAGAGCAGTCTTCGTCTGTTCAAGTGCCTCAGACAGCGAATTTCTGCTGCCTGTAACTGCGATTCCACATTTCAGGGAAAGGGACAGATGCTTCTCATCTGTAAGCGCCCCAAACTCCTTTTCCAGTCCCTGCACACTTCTCACGATCGGTCCGGTCGTACATACCGGCAGCCATACCAGCATCTGGTCTGCACCAGCCCTGATATAAATACCACCGTTTAAACCGTCCTCCTGGAAGCGCTTCGCCAGCAGACCGGCAAACTGCTCCAGAATAATATCTCCGAAGATCAGGCCATAACGCTCATCTATTTTGGAAAACTGCTGGATTTCCAGGAGTACCAGTACTCCCTCCGGGTCATCCCGACACAGTGTTTCCACAACCTCCAGTCCACTTCCAAGGCGGTAAAAAGAAGTAATGGAGTCATAAATCTGCTTTCTTTTCTGCGCCTGCTCCAGAAGCTTGTGCTGATGTACATTGTGAATGCAGCCAACGATCCTGCTGCGCTCTTTATTCTCGTCAAAAGTAATGCTTCCGGATAGATTTACCCACTGAAATTCTCCATTGACATGCTGCAGACGAAAATCAACATCCAGAACTCCTCCTGAGCTTTTTACCGCGTTTATCAGTTTTGCCTTATCTGCCGGATGGATACTGTCATTATCAAGAAATTCCGGATGCTTTCCGCAGTCCCATACACCGTCATTGCCTTTACTGTTAACTATTTCCAGCAGTTTTTCCTTACATTTGTAGGTAAAAAAGGCATCCTGGGAACTTTCTACCGCAATTCGATAGCGCTCCTTTTCCTCCAGAAGCTGATTCTCTGTCTGCATCTGAGCATCCGTCAGATTCTCTATCACTTTGTGGAGCTCATCAAGCTCCTGAATACCTGACTCCTGAAAACTGTGAATTCCCTTCACTCCGCCTCGTACACTCTCCACCAGATGGTAAACCGGTTCCGTCGCATACTGGACAAGAAAATAAACCAGAATAACTGCCATCAGGGCACTTCCCAGAATCGCTCCCAGGATTCTCTCATAAACATCGGAAATCAATCCATACACAGAATCCTCTGCAACAAAACCGCACAATGCCCACTGTGTATCTTCATACGGCACATTTCTGCTGTACAACTCCAGATTGCTCACAAGTCCGTAAATCTTCTGTTTCCCAATGGCAGCTCCTTGTACCAGCCTCAGATTCCCCTGCACCGGCTCCGCCAGAACAAAGTCACTTCCGTCCCGGCAGGCCGCATCATACAGCGCACCTTCACCGGCAATTCCCTCATAATTTCCATCTCCATGGTCTACCACAAGGGCAAATCCTGCATTCAGATCAGAATCCAGATCTTTTACTGGAAAATATTTGGTCAGATCATTCACTCCCACTTCAATTCCAAGCACACCGTAAACTGTTTTACCATAAACAAGAGGTACCGAATAGGTGATCATCTTATGATTATCCATATAGAAATCTTCCAGAATAAACGGCTTTGACCAGTACCCCAGGTTTGCCATACTGGTGCGGGAATCAACGTAGTTTGCTGCTGTTATATATGGCTGGTAAAAAAAGTCATCCGCATCTCTTTTCCCATTGCCCTGGAAGCGGAAATCTGTATGCCAGGAAGTATCCAGTGAAATGGACATGTTCTGTGACAGGACCTTACTTCCACGCTCCATCAGCAGATCCGTGCGGGAAGCCGTTTTGGTCTGGGGATCTGAGTCTCTCACCCAGAAGCCTTTGTATTCCCCTTCCGAATCTGTATCGCCGTCATTTCCCAGAACCAGAAAAATTCCAGAAGTGGAATTGTACTGCAAAACCTCCACCATATCGTAAAAAACTGTTTCCAGATATTCCTCCTGGACTCTTCCTGAGCCCATGAAGCCCTGCATGTCCATCTGATGATTGCTCAATACCTTTGTCAGCGCCGAGGAAAGATTATCACTTTCCTTGTTCACGCTACTCCACTGCTCGATCATATCGTTCTCCAGGACTACCTTACGGTTCTCCACCGTATGACTGTCCAGACCGATAACTGCATTCTCCATGTTTGAGCGGATTCCGCTGAAAATCAATGTCAGGAATGGGACTGCACCCTGTACAAACACAATGATCAGTATAGGAATCAGAAATATATTCAAAAGAGATTTCTTTTTCTTCACAGTCCTCCGCACCTCCTTATGTCCAGAATCTGTCTAAAAAACCACTTTGAATGTTTTTTCAAATACACTCCAGGCTATGGCAGAATTCCGTATACCAGTTCTGGAAATTCTCATCTGTCAGATACTGTGCAAGAGCCTCTTCCCGGCTCTCTCCGTCTACGATTGCAGCGTCCATGGCATCTTTATCAGCCTTTGCCTTGTCAGCCAGAGAATAATCCAGGATCTTACGGGCGCTGTAGCTATTGTCAAAGGCTCCAATTGTATAGAAACTTGTTTTATCAAAGTCTTCCATTTCCGTTGTAAAACAATCGTAAACCTTCTGGTTGACTTCTATATTATTCTCTTTGATAACGGAATCCAGTACATCTACGCTGTTGGCTTCTTTCAGAACCGGCATATAGGAGGATTCGCATACAAAGCGCAGGTTCTGGTTCTTCTGTGTGAACCATTTCAGGAATACACTTGCAGCATACTCATGTTCCTCATCAGACTTGGTCACTGCCATTCCGGCCCCCTGCTGAACTTTTATGTTCTCGCCGCCCTCCATAACCGGAGAATCACATACGATGTAATCAATCGGATAGCTTTCATTCTCTTTTTCCACGGTATCCGGGAAGTATACAGCGGAAGATGTGGAGCCTGTGTATGCAAGAATATCTCCTGTCTTCACATCATCGGAACGGAATTTTCCAAGAGATGCGAAATAGCCCTTCATATATGGTACATAGTAATTATCCCAAAGGCGGCGGATCAGATCTTCATCTGTGTTTAAGATCATTTTTCCATCTTTCACCTGGAAAATTTCCTTTCCCATCTGCTTCATGCCAATGATAAAATAGTTGGACATGGAGTCTCTGCCGTAGAATGCTTTTCCATCGTCCGGCACATCCGGGGTCTGCTCATCCGTCCACTCATAATAGCGCTGTGCAACCTCTGTAATACCTTCTGTAGTGGCAAGTTCATCCACTGTAGTTCCAGTGGCTTCTGCAAAAGGCTCCCAGTCAGTCTTATTGATCATGGTGATCTCTGTAGATTTGGCAACCGGGAAAAGATATAAAGCGCCATCCTGGTTAAAATAGCCCTCCTGGATGTAGGAATCTACATACCTGGACAGCTCATCTTCTGTAAAATACACGGAAAGGTCTGCCAGCTTGTCCTGCTCTGTACTGCGTAAGCAGTATCAGAATAGGAAGAGAAAATATCCGGCAGTTCTTCTGCTCCTACTTCTCCATTCAAAGAGCTGTTGACTGCTTCCTCAAGGTCGGATACGGAACCCTGACTGTAGCTCTCCACGTAGATACCCTCCTCTTTTCCAACGGAGGCGTTAAATTCCTTTACAAGGATGTCAAACATTGCCTGTTGGGCACCGTTGTAATAATGCCAGATTGTTAGGGACACCGGGTGATCCGGATCCAGCTTTACAGATTTACCGCTTCCATCTTTGCTGCTTCCACAGCCAGCTAAAGATGCGGTCATTATTGCGATTAACATCATTGCCACACATTTTTTCTTCATACTCTTTTACTCCCTCACGGCACCTGATGCCGCAGCTTAACTCAATATATACTTCTGCCTGCAGCACTGTCCAAAGACCGGCTGACATGGCAGACCAGAGCGTGTTTGAAATTCCAAATCTTCAAAACAAAAAGCCCCTGCAACAAGTAAAATGCATCGCTGACTTCTACGGAATACAATATCCTTTCCAGCGTTTTTACATGTCACATGGGTAAATTTATAACGCATAGGCTTATTATAGGAAATGTCAGAAAAAGAATCAATAAATATTCATGAAAAAGGACAGAAAATATTTCATTCCTGTCCTTTCAAAATATACGTTATTTCACAGTCACCTTACACTTAACTGTTTTCTTCCCTGCTTTCACCGTAATTACGGCTGTTCCTTTTTTCTTTGCAGTAATTCTGCCCTTGGAATCTACCTTTACCACCTTGGAGGAGCTGGATTTGTAGGTGATTTTTTCTTTGCTTGTTACTGGTTTTAAAACCGGTTTCAGGGAATATTTCTGATTTTTCATTAATTTCAGTGTTTTCGGCACACCTTTGATCTTTGTGGTTTTTACAGCGGTTTTCTGGACTTTTACGGTAACAGACTTTTCATATCCGCTGTTCAGGTATATGTGAATACGGGTTTTGCCTGTAGTCTTACCGGCGGTAATGTTACAGGTTCCATCTGAACTAACAGATACATCTGCAATACTCCAGTTATCAGTACTCCAGGTGGAAATGAAATCTCCCTTTGCAAGCCCGGTTACTTTCAGACACTTCGTCTTCTGTCTGGTCTTCAGCACAATACTGGACTGATTCAATTTCATTGTTGGCTGCAGTCTGTCCCGGGTAATTTTTGTTTCCTGCTCGCCGCATGCACTGCAGGTACGTGTCTGGACTTCTTCCTCATCCACAGTTGCTTCCTGGGTTACTGCCCATGCAGAAAATTTATGTCCGGTTGCTTTTATTGTAGTTCTCTTTTCCGTATCGCAATATCTGCAGGTGTATTCATCGACTCCGTCATCTGTACAGGTTGCATCTTCATGCCATGACCTTACCCAGCTATGTCCGGTTGCCGGAATTGTCTCTTTCTTTTTGTCACCACATCTTCTGCAGGTATAAGTTTTTTCTCCGTCACTTTCACAGGAAGCATCTTCTGTTGTTTCCCCACGGTTCCAGTCATGACCAAGTGCCGGTGTTTCTTTCGTATAGTAATCACCGCAAAATTCACAGATTTCTTCTTCGGATCCTGAATAGGTACAGCCACTCATTTTTATCACATGTGACTTGTAGGAATGAGTATGGTTCGGATTGTAGCTGTAATATACGGTTGTATTTGAATCACAAATGTATCTGGGCTGCCACGTGCTGCTATTTGCATAGCAGCGGATACTTCTCAGCTTGGCACAGTTTTTAAACGCATCATTTCCTATAGATGTCAAACTTGCCGGGATTTCTATGGTTTCTAACGCATTACATCTGCCAAAAGTCTGATCTCCAATTCTGGTCAGACCCTCTGAAAGCTTTACACTTGTCAAGCTGGTACAGCCCTGGAATACACCGCTTCCGATGCTCGTTACGCTTGCAGGAATAGTTATGCTTGTCAAACTGCTGCAGTTCCAGAATGCCTGAACTTCTATTGAGGTTACCGTTCCCGGAATGGTTACACTTGTCAGACTGGTACAATTGCCAAATGTCATACCATCTATGGTTGTTACGCCTTCTGGAATTGTCACACTTGTCAGATTGGTGCAGCCGGTAAATGCACGGGAACCAATGCCGGTCACTCCTTCAGAGATAACCACGCTTGTTATTTTAGTGTTGCCAGCAAATGCATCATCTGCGATGCTTCCAGTTCCGGAAATTACCAGTTTCCCATCATCTGACAAGGTGTAGGTAATTCCTGTGTCTTCTCCATCTGAAAAAACCAGGGCTTCGTCTGCTGTTGCCGCTTCCTCATTCTGCCATTCTGCAGCTGCTTCCATGCCAGACGCATCTGAGAATGAATCCTCGGATGACTGATCCTCCACCTGATCCATCTCCGGAGTCTGAACCGGTTCCTGAACCTCATCCTGATTGTCCAGCCCCTCATTCTCCACTTCGTCAAAAACTGCTTCTGCTACTTCCTCAGAAGAAAAATCAGCTCCACTTACTGCCAGTGCTGCTCCGTCTGCACTTGTGATTGCCAGCAGCAATGCTGCAGCCAGTGCCAGTCGTCTGTTTCTCATACGCTTTACCTCGCTATTCTTTTTTTCGTCTTTTCAAACACACTCCAGAGGCAAAGATTTTTCCATTGATATCTGCTGTATAACACTAAACGCTTCCCCAAAATGGATAACCTGCTATTCTGCAAATGAGCCCGCAGCATACTCCCTCCCCAAATTTGTCAGACGATTGATTTAATGATAAAGCAAAACAGCATTTAAAGCAATTAACTAACAGCATAGTATAGACGATAATTCATAAGTCGAAAACTATTTCTTCAATGTCTCATTCATACTTCCCATTCGGTATCCCTGAAGATCCATGGTCACGTATGTGAAGCCGTATTCTTTGAATGCTTTCACGATCTGGTTGCGGTTCTCCAGGACTTTCTGGAGTTCATCTGGCAATACTTCAATTCGTGCCAATGTACCATGAATACGCACACGAAGCTGATGAAATCCCAGATCCAGAAGCAGCTGTTCTGCCTTGTCTACCATGCCAAGTTTCTCCTTCGTGATAGTCTCACCGTATACAAAACGGGAAGAAAGACAGGCGAAGGATTGTTTCTCCCAGGTGGGAAGGCCAAGATCTTTAGACAGGGCACGGATGTCTGCTTTATACAATTCGCTGTGGCGCAGCGGGCTCTTCACCCCCAGCTCTGCAACAGCCTGTAAACCAGGTCTGTAATCACCATTGTCGTCCATGTTGGAACCCTCTGCCACTGCATTCAGCCCCTCTTTTGTGGCAATGTCCCAGATTTTCTCAAATAATTCTTTCTTGCAGATATAGCAACGGTTAGTCGGGTTCTGGCAGAAGCCCTCAATTTCCAGTTCTTCAGACTCTACTGTAATGTGGCGGATTCCTTCCTTCTCACAGAAGGTCTTCGCCTCTTCCAGTTCTCTCTTCGGGAAAGAACAGGACATGGCAGTAATCGCGATACATTTATCCCCCAGCACATCGTGTGCTGTTTTCAAAAGAAACGTAGAGTCCACCCCGCTCGAAAAAGCCACAGCCACACTTCCCAGACTGCGTAAGTATTCTTTTAAAGCTTCGTATTTATTCTGCTGCTCTTTGGTTGCAGTGATTTCGCTCATATGATTAGCCTCCTGTGGCGATATGTTGCTATTTATGTTACTACGAATTATCCTAGTATGTCAATGGGATTAATTATGATTCTCTTCTTTCAACGATTAAATTATCATTTGCAGCTCTCATAGTGGTTCTAAGAAGTCTCCCTATAGTGTCAATAGGTTCCTTGTTTATTTTGATACTTTTAATAAGTCACAAAACATAAATCTTTAAGCGCTATATACAAAAAAGAAGTCAACATCAACTAATGATATCAACTTCTTTTCATCATTCTTAATTTAAACGCTAGGTTCATTCCTCCTGGCGTTCTTTCAGTCTCTGTTCAGCGGCAATCCGTTTCGGATGCTCCGGCGGATAACATTCCCGGAAGCCTTCCACGGCGGCTTTCAGATATATATCTTCTTTTTCCTCATCTCCAAGTGCACGGTAAACGCGTGCCAGATTCCAGGTAGGCTCTGCGACTGCCGAACCTACAAGTCCATTTTCCTTCGTAAGCTCCAGTGCCTCTGTCAGATATGGGATCGCTTCTTCCGGCTTTCCCAAGTCCAGGTAGACTACACTCATATTGTTATCCACCATCAGAAGCAAAGAACCCTCACGATAGCCATTCTTAAGCAGCTGATTGCGAACCGCAAGATGACATGCCAACGACTCTTCCCTTCGTCCGGCGGCATTATACATTCGTGCCAGTTCCTCTGACAGGGCAGAATACATCTGATTTTTCTCACCACAGTACATTTTGCACCTGTCCGTTGCTTGTTCCATACAATAGGCAGCTTCTTCCATATTCTGATCCATAGCTGCAAGCTGACCACGAAGCTGCCATATTGCATACTCACTCTCACCCTGACGCTTTCTTTGTATCTGTTGTATCTGCTCTATTTTTTCCAGACAATCTGCCAGCTTTTCTTTTTCCTGAAAAAACATATGACATTCTGCTTTTGGATAAAGAAAATCCAGTATTCTCTGGCTATGCCCCCATTGTACACACATGAGGATTCCACGTTCTGCCCACATTTCAGCCTTTTTCACATTAAGCTTTAACATCTGCATATTCGTCTGCAAAAGCGCATATCCAATTTTATAATCAATATTATCCTTCTGTTGAAAAATTAAATCACAGATCTCCCGGTAACACTCATAATTACTGTTCTGCTCCAACCTATTGCAAAAATCACTTATAGCAAACAACATCCATTCCGATGATAGCGTTCTCTTTTTCAGCTGTTCGCGGAAGAGTTCTATATATTCTTCGTTTTGTTCAGGTTTTGTCTCTGTCAGACACGCTACCATAAACTTCGTCTCATTGGAAATCTCTGCACATCTTTTTTCCAGTTCCCGGATTTTCCCGCACATAGGAACCGGCAGCTCCAGATATCGGGCAGCCTCTGCCGCCAGTGCCACAAGCTGGTCACTGACCGCACCCTGCACTCTGGATATCCCCTGAAAGACAAGCCACGCAATTTCCTCCATGCGGGAATCCTCGTCTTTCGGTGCCTGTTTCGGGAAAAAGCACTTCCTGACCCGCTCCCAGAATGGCTGAAACTCTGCTTCTAAAAAAGCCTTTGTACACAGACTCTCTGCAATTACAGGATGCATACGGTAACCATTTCCTGTATCTTCCAACCATCCGAATTTCACCAGCCTGCCAAGTGCCTTTCCAAGAGTTTCATTTTTCTTCAAAAATCCCTGAAAAAACATCACTGTAAAGTTCTGGTCAATTTCCTGATAGGGCAAAAGCGCGAACATCCTTGCCAGCTGGCTTCCTGTTTCTCCAATATCAGCCAGTCTGTACAGCCCACGGTACATATCAATGAGTCCGGACTCTTCTGCAACATCATTCCAGTTATTCTGCAGCTCTTCTTCCAGATAATCCCAATTACCAAAATAGTAGGTCCCCGCTTTTCCAAGAAGCTTCAATGTCAGAGGATGCTGAAAAATCTCTTTTTCCAGCAAACGACTCAGCCGGTCTTTTTCCTCTCTGGAAAGTATTTTGTTGTAATTGTCACGAAAAATCAAACTTAAGGCACTCTTTTGCGGTGCCTTTATGCCAAATGTAGTAAACCCATCCAGATGTTTCTGACGTGAAGTAACAAATATGGTGCACGGCAGATCTTTCAGTTCTGACAGGTAAGGATCTTCCTCTTCCGTATGGTTCATATTATCCAGAAAAAGCACTGTTTTTTCCTGATGCTCTTCTGACAGATGATAGATACTTTCGTGAAATCTTTCTTCCACGCTCTCACCAGTAAGATTCAGAAAACTTCTGGAAAAGCTGGCCGCCAGATTCTCCTCATACTGAACAGCTGCGATCCGGCACTTTACTTCTTCCTGCTCCATCCAGCTCACAAGCTGACGCATGAGTTCTGTTTTTCCAATTCCTCCAATTCCGGAAATCAGATACTTTCCGGAATTGAAGAACATCTCTTTCAAGTCATATAACTCTTCTTCTCTGCCAAAGAAATGGCTGGCTTTCACAGATTTCCGGAACAATTCACAGTTTCGCAGGGTGAGAAAGCTCTGCCTGGTTTCCCCGGATTCCTGATAAATACAGCTCCAGATATATTCCGGCTTTAAGTCTTCACGGTTTCTTACCAGTTTCATTTTTGCCCCGGATATTTCCGGCCCCGCCATCGCGTGCAGACTAAGCAGGGTAAACAGCCAGGCATCCCCAAAGGACTGGGAAAAATCCTTCTGTTTTTTCTCTATGTAATCGATCCAGAAGATCAGCTTTTCCCCACACTCTTGGGACAGCCATGGATCTGACTCCATGACCATGCCCAGAAATTTTCTCAGCTTCTGTACAAACACAGAATGGTTATAATTTTTCTCTTTCAGGAATTTTTCAAAAATCAGTACCTGACTGCCAAATGTCTCCGTATTCAGACCTTCCAGCACTTCCTCTATGTATATATGATACAAGGGAAAGCTTTCCTTGCGGTTACAGAATTCCGAATGATAGCGGTTCTGACTTCCATCCTTTCGAAAAATCATTTTTCCGTGTCTGGTGCTTTTCCACTCATAGAGAAGATATTCATCCCAGAATCTGACCAGAGTCAGACCCTTTTTACTTTTTTCTCCTAGAATTCCGGTAGAATAGACCGGATAATCTTTCACGGTAAACAACCGATATAAGTTTTTCAGCGAAAGCAACACATTTGCCTGCTCATCTTTTTTCATGTCACGTTCTCTCCGGTTGTAAACACAGTTCCTTTTTTATTACTGTCTGCTGGTCACCTGACCAGCAGCACTTTTTACAGGTAACTAAATACAACAACTGATTTCTTATTTTTTGATTGTAATCTTAGCTTTCTTTGTGTACACGCCAAACACCTTCTGTTTCTGCTTGTTCAGCTTATATGCACACGCACGTATATAATAGGTATGTCCCTTCGTCAGGTTCTTCACAGTTACCGTATTCTTTTTGGATCCCTTGATGTCCACAATATCATAAAGATTGGAATCTGCGGTAACCACAAACGCATATCCGGCAGCACCTTTTACCTTGGATGCCGTAATGGTGATCGTGCCCTTCTTGTTATTCTTTACACTGATCTTCTTTACCTTCGGCACAACATAGGTTGTAAACTTAACAGCCTTGCTATACTTTCCAGTAACCTTCTTGCCACCGCCCTGTGCGATTGCTCTTACTTTTACATAATAGGTCTTTCCAGATTTCAAACCGTAGATCAGTTCATTGTTTTTATTTTCCTCGACAATATAATTCTTTACATTCTTCTTGAATTTCTTGTCAGTGGAAATTGTGATCTGATATCCGGTTGCACTTGCAATCCGCTTCCAGGAAATCTTGGCGCCATCGGTAAGCACATTGGTGGCCTTGGTTCCGGTAACCTTCGGAAGCTTGGACGGAATTACAGTGTTCTGATTGTTATCAGAAGTGTTCGGAGTCTTCGTCGGTTCCGGAGCAGATGGTGCCTTAGTCGGCTCTGCGTTCGGAGCTTTTGTCGGCTCTGCCGTTGGAGCTTTCGTCGGTTCTGGTGCCTTGGTAGGATCTGGGTTCTTTTTCCAGTTTGCAGTCAGTTTAACACCACTTACCAGTTCACCCATTGATGGTGTGTAAGAACCGGAAAAGTTTACTTCTTCATCATCCGCATCTACTGTCGTCCATCCGGTAAAGGTATAACCGCTTCGTGTAGGCGCTTTCAGCTCAATACTGTTTCCACCTGTGAAAGTGGATGGGTTGGAGCTGTCATTTGTTCCGCCAGCCAGATCATAACTAATTGGAAGCACATCACCATTTTCATAATAAAAATGATAACGTGTATTAAAGTAATTGTCCACATAAGAATTTTTTACAACGTATAATTTACAGCTGTCCTTGATGGAATCAAAGGCATAATATGTGTTCCTGTCTCCTATAGAAGCCATAGAGTCATAATCCAGATCCAGTACACGGGCCGGAATGTGAATCTCTGTAAATTTACAGGAATCAAATGCAAAACCGCCTAACAATACTACATCTGACGGAAGTGTATAGCTTCCTGCCCAGCTTTTTCCTGCAGGATAGGTGAAAATACTGCTGCCAGCCACTTCCCCTCCGCTGCTTTTATAAACCTTACTGTAAAGCACACCGTCCTGGGAAGAAAGGTACGGATGTCCTGCGTCAACTGTGATTTCTTTTAAGCTTGTGCAGCCCTTGAACATTGCACCAACTGTATATTTTACATCAGCACCAATGCGGATACTTACAATTCCACTGTCGGTGAACTGATATTTCAGGCTGTCAGTTCCATGAATATATACATTTTCAAGATGGAGGTTCTTGCAGCCCATAAATGCACCTTCTCCGATACCTCCGCTTACGCTTGCCGGAAGAGAAGTAAATCCTGTAAGCGCTGTACAGCCTGCAAAAGCATAACTTCCAATAGTGGTTAAGCCCTCCGGGAGATTGATGTAAGTAAGGTTCTTGTTATCCTTAAATGCGTCCCAGCCAATTTCCTTCAGTGTGGAGGGCAACGTTACTTTTTTCAGTGTTTTAATGTTTTCTCCCCGTCCACTCGAGGGACTTCCATCCTCATTCCATTCATAAGCTACAATAGTCGAAATTCCATCGACATATGTAAGTCCTTCTGCAAAAGAAACCTCCTCAACATCGGCACAATACTGATCCCAGCCCAGTTCCAGCTCGGATGGGGCATTGTAAATTCTTTTCAGGTTACATTCTCCATAACTGTAAAAAGCTTCTTTATCAATCTCGTTATAAGCCCCTGTTGGCGGCAATGTTATCTCTTCCAGTTTCGGACAGTTACCAAATGCCTGCTTCTCGATTTTTACAGGCTGTGCACCGCCTACTGCGTCATTAAAATGCACGATTTGAAGATTCTTATCCCCATAAAACGCACTTTCTCCAATTACAAGCCGTGGATTCTGCGGCAGCTGAACGGCTGCCAGTCCGTCGAATGCATCCTTACCTCCCCCGAAGCGATTATCTGTTGAAAATGCATATGGTGCCACGTAGCAGAGTGTATCCGGAAGAATCACCTTATACATCATATAGTCGCTATTCTTTCCATCGTAAAAGAAACAGCCAAACCGGGCCCATGTGTAATCATATTCTGCATCCGGCCTATAATTACCAATTCCAATTACCTTCTTCGCCACACCATCCTTATACACATATGACGGAACCTGCAGTTCCATAACAGCCTCGGTTACTGCGCTGATAATAGCTTCTCCATTTGTTCCATATTCATGGGCATACCAGATCTGCCCCTGACTGTCTGTCCAGGAAAATTCTTCCTTGTTCCACTTTTCGCCGTCGAACTGGAAAAACTGTCCTGAGCCTTCTGCATGCACGCTAAGCGCCATACCCAGGCACATGATAATGCCAAGGAACAGCATTTTCACACATTTTGAAATTTGTTTTTTCACTCTTTCATTCCCCCTTATTTTTTCGGCAATTATAACTGTTCAAAAATCCATTTGGGTTACTGTTCACTCCGTTCACAGCAACACGCTTCGTGGCTCTGAATAGCACCAGCAAATTTTCAAAAGCTGGAAAATTGCTCTTTTTTTCTTATAAAAAGAATATCATAATTGAATTTTTGAGACAATAATAGTGGGAAAGGTTACGGTTTTTATGCACAAGATTGCTTTTTTTATGCACAACACAACCTGTTTGACAACTATCCAGAAGGCAGTGTGAAGATACTAAACAGTTATCCTGTTAAAAAAAACTGCCGTGTCCAATATGTTTCTTAAACATATCAGACACGGCAGTTTATCAGAGGCATCATACATCCTGTAATATTGGCAGTTCTAAAGTCTGCCCCCTAATCATTCTTACAATCTGCACGCCCCGCTTTACGGTATATTTTGTCTTCTTTCAGTAGGCGTAGCCTGCTTCGCGCTCTTGCAACTTACCACACTTTGACTTTAATAACCACCTTTTTTCTGCCGGAGCGTACCGTAACTTTTGCAGTACCTTTTTTCTTCGCTGTAATTACACCACCTTTTGTCACAGTGCAGACTTTCTTATTAGATGTGGTGTAGGTCACTTTCTGCTGGGTTGTGATCGGTGCCAGAACCGGTGCCAGGGTCTGTTTCTTCCCTTTCTTTAAGGTGATTTTCTTCGGTACACCTGAAATTTTGGTGGTTTTCACAGTTCCCTTCTGGATGGTAACATTCACAGTTTTTACTGCACCGCCAGCCAGAGTCACTGTAAGTTTCGTCTTTCCTGTTTTCTTCTGAGCCTTCAGCGTAACTGCACCGTCTTTGGTGTAGGAGCTTACTTTCAGAAGCTTACTGTTGCCTGAAACCACAGATGCTACATAGTCCCCACTCTCCATGCCGGAAATCTTGAGCACTTTTGTGGTCTGTTTTATTTTCATTTTCAGGCTGGAGGCTGTAAGTGTCATTTTGGAAGTCAGCGGATTTCCATTGTCTCTTTCTTCTGTGGTCTGGCAGAGCTTACAGATTCTTTTCTCTTTCTGAGCTGCAAATACGGTAGCATCTGATGTCTTTTCCCATTCTCCCCAGGTATGTTCTGTCTTCGCGATTGTTTCACCGCCGCTTAATCTGGTTCCGCAGGTCTTGCAATAAGTATCTCCTGTATAACCTTCACTTGCACAGGTTGCAGCTTTTTTCCCTCTGACCTCTGTTTCCCCATGTCCCTTCGCTGGCAGCTTCTCGGTTCTGGTCTGCCCACAGTTCATACAGGTAAAGGTTCTGATGCCTTCCTCAGTACAGGTAGCTTCCTTTGTCACTTTTCCGTTATCCCAGCTGTGGGCATCTGGATTCACCGGCAAAACCTCTGTTCTGGTAATATGGCAGTCCGTACACTCATAGCTGATAATTCCAGTGGAAGTACAGGTAGGCGCTATGACTACAGTTCCGTTATCCCAGCTGTGCTCTACTGGCGGTTTTGTCTGCGATACCATACCGATATTTACTTCGGTTCGAAGAGGCGGAACGGTCATCCAGTCACTCCATGTAGTTTCATATCCCTCTTTCTCGTATTTTACTCTCCACCAGCCTTCTGGAACATCCCATGCATATTTTCCGTCTGCATTTGTCTGAAGAGGATTGTACTGGTTATACTCCCCCGCATTCCATTTCGTTCCATACTCGGATGGGGACGGCGTTTTATTCCAGAAATCATCAGATTCATCATATGAAATCCAGTAAGCTGTTACGGTAACATCCTCAATTCTCTCTCCTGTGGAAAGATCAAACACATAGCCGCTTGGATCTACTACAAAACGAAGCTTGAATTTTTCCCCTTTAATATCTGCTTTTCTGATATCCCAGAATAATGAGGAAGCTGCTGTAATCGTTCCCAATATGGCAGTCAGCGCAATTACCGGACCTGCGCCCATCGCACCTCCGGCTACGACCAGTGGAATCATCGCTGTCATGATCATAAACATTTTCTGGTCGCTTTCCAGATTATCCACAGCTTTCAATTTCTCCTTTAATTCCTGGTCGGAATAGTTACCGCCGGAAGCCAGTACGTCTTTTCTCAGCTCATCCATGTCTTTCTCAATCTGATAGTTCTGATATAACATGGACGCTCCCTTATTTATTGTTGACAGGTGGGAGGAAATCTGGGAAAGTGTCCAGTACTGATCCAGAGTACCGGCATTATCTGTAGCAGTGTCCAGCATAAATCCGATGTATTTATTTCCGGTAACATCCTTTACCAGCATATACCAGGTGCCTTTGTCGGAATAATCCAGGTTGCAGATATACTTGCTGTCATCATACCCCGGGATCAGATAGCCCATATCTTTATTGGCTTCGTCGATCAATCCCTTCCATGTTCCCATACTGGAGCTGTTGCTCTCGTCAAACACGCTGATGGTGACATCCAGTCCTACATCTTTCAGATCTTCCCCGAATTTACTGAGATCAATGGTTGCGTCATAATCCGTTGCTGTATTTTTCCTTACCGTAATATCATTTTCTGCGCCTTCGGGAAGTCCTTTCTGCAAAGCCTCCCAGTCAACATCCTGTCCCATTTTTACTTCTGGAACTTTTTTGTTATATTCATAGCTGATCACACCAGGAACATAGTTGTGATCGGATTCATCGAAATATCCGTCTGTCACAAACGCATTTTTTTCCGGATCATAGGTTGCTTCCAGATATTTCGTCTGGTTGTTTCTGGTGCTTGTAACGTACAGAGTCTTTATCTGATCCGGGTTTTCAAAGGTAAGCTCATAGTCAAATTTGCTTTTCGGAAGGTAATACACCAAAGGTGTTACTCCGTCTGTCTTTGTCAGATCGTAGGATTTTATTTTGTCATGCTCATTATAGTACATTTTGAAGGACTCGATTGAGGGTTCTCCTTCATTATAAGTAACTGCGGCAGTTCTTGTTTCTGTTGTACCATCTGCCTGTGTGCAGAGTGCTTTGATCTTATAGGTCTCATAGTTGGAAGGATTTTCCAGTGTAAGGACGGCAGACCATAAGCCGGCCTTTGATACCTGGACTGTCTGCTGTTCTTTCTCATTCACAAGCGGGGTAACAGTTCCACCGGCATTTGCCATACCGGAAACATTTACGGTTGGCTTTGATACAACATCTGGTGCATCTATGGTGAACAGATTAATACTTTCATTCAGTACACCGATGATTTCCTGGCTGGAGTTTCTGTTCTTTTTGTAGTTCAAAATAGCGTAGCTGCGTGCTGCCGACTGACTCTGTGCTTTGATACTGAAACGGATAATTCCAGAAGTACCGCTCACAGGAATGGTCAGTGTCCTGTCCTTTAAATTATAGTTCTGGCATAACTCCCCATCCACCTTTAATGTAGATTCGTCAAGCTCTCCGTTGGAAGGAAGAACCAGCTTCACATTCAGGTCGCTTACTGCGGATTTCCATGTGTCTTTTATGTTATAGCGTACTGTCATGGCCACATATCCATTGGCTGTGGCACTTCCGAAGTCTCCGTAATAGCTGGTGTCTGAACGATCCAGGACGGTTTCGGCGCTGTCCGTATAAGTTCCTATTTGCTCAAATGGAATATTATTTTCAATGGCATATATGGTTGCCATAGAATAATAACTGCAATGTATCGTCAGCTGTGGGCAGTTTTCGAATACAGCTTTCCTGATATCAGTAGTGGAATCTGGAATGTAAATGTTCTTTAAACCTGCGCAGTCGGCAAATGCATAATCTCTTATTGTCTTGGTATTGGATGGAAGCGTTACTTCTGTAAGTCCGGTTGCTCCTGCGAATGCGTATGCACCGATTTCGGTCAGGCTTGATGGCAACGTTACACTGGTTAGTGTGGTTAAGCTTGCAAAGCTGTGGGGTGCGATTACCTTTACTCCTTCCGGAATCTCTATCCCGGTCAGCTTCGGACAGCCGGAAAATACATTTCCATATTCATAGCTGTTCGATCCGTTTCCACTGGGGCTGTTTACCCAGTTCACCGGATAATTGGCACTGACAAGATTGCTGCAGCCTCCAAAGACTTTATAGCCCAATGTGGTGATGCTGTCTGGCAGATGTATGCTGGTGATACTGGTACAGTTTTCAAATGCATAGGCGTATATGGTGGTAAGACCATCGGGAAGCTCCACACTTTCCAGCACTGTATTTCCCTGGAATGCTCTCGCCCCGATCACCTGAACCGCATAACCACCTATGGTAGACGGAACCTGAACGCTGGTGGCACTTCCGGAATATCTGGTAATACGCGCATAGCTGTTATTTACAATTACATAGGAAAAATCACCTTCTTTCATCTCTGCCGATTCAGAAAGAGCCTCTTCCAATTCATTTGTCTCTCCAGTTTCCTCTACGTTTTCTTCCACGTCGCCCGAAACAAAAGCTGCAGCATCTCGCTTTACCGCCTCATCTCCCGCTTCTGCTCCATCCATTTCCGCAGATTCCCATCCATCAGAACCATTTGCTGAAGATTCAACTGTTTCTGATTCTCCAGACCAGAATCCATCCTCGTCAGTAACCGTTTCCTCCGATGTGGTCGCTGAATTACTCTCTTCCAACGTATACGCTTCCGATATACCGGTTGTCGCATCGGCTTTCATGTTGATTTCTGTGTTGGTTTCTGTGTTAGATTCCGCGTTGGTTTCTGTGTTGATTTCCGTGTTAGTTTCCGCGTCGCCTTCATTCAAACTCTGGTTTTCAATAGAATCTTCTGCGAAGAAGTCCGCTGCAGCTGAAGTCCCAATTTCTTCTGCCGCATAAATCGGAATGCTTTGTGCACACATTGCAACACTCAGCGAAATTGCAAGTATCCGGCTGATTGCCTTCCTTTTCATAATTCTTTTCTCTCCCTTAAATTCATTTGTAACTGGTCAGAATCAAATGCCGAAATACAAAGCATTTTGAAAATTAGCACTGAACAATTATATTTATTTTTGATAATTGACTAAATCCATTTTAGCATAGCTATTTTCCCCTTACAATCACAAACGGCGCCGGAAAAGTTAGTTGTCGTTTTTATGTATAAGCATGCAATTTTTATGTACATTCTCGAGTTCAATCCGACCGATAATTGTACTATCAATGCTGACGGTACAATTGCTAACCAAATAAAATAATAGCGTAATATTACGCAAAAAAGCCTCACTGATCTGATAACAACTCTGTATAAGCGATATCAGATAGTGAGGCTTCTTATTTGGTAAACTATAACTGCGCAATGCCTTCACAGTTACCGTATGTTTACAATGTATCTTTATTCAGTGAACAGTGGTGTAGAATAATATCTGTCACCAGTATCCGGAAGAAGTGCTACGATCACTTTGCCCTTGTTCTCAGGTTTCTTCGCATACTCGATTGCAGCGCTTAATGCAGCACCGGAAGAGATTCCAACCAGGATTCCTTCTTTGTGTGCAAGAAGCTTCGCTGCTGCAAATGCATCATCTGCCTCTGCTTTATAAATTTCATCATAAACCTTGGTATTCAGAACATCCGGAACAAATCCGGCACCGATTCCCTGGATCTTGTGCGGACCTGCTTTTCCCTCAGATAATACCGGGGAGGTAGAAGGCTCAAGTGCTACAATTTTCACATTCGGGTTCTGCTCTTTCAGATATTCACCTGTTCCGGTAAGGGTTCCGCCTGTACCAACACCTGCGATGAAGATATCAACCTTTCCCTCAGTGTCCTTCCAGATCTCCGGACCTGTAGTAGCCTTGTGCACTGCCGGGTTCGCCGGGTTCACAAACTGTCCTGGGATGAAGCTGTTCGGAATCTCCTCTGCCAGTTCGTTGGCCCTGGCAATGGCACCTTTCATTCCCTTGGTTCCATCGGTAAGAACAAGCTCTGCGCCGTATGCTTTCAGAATGTTTCGACGCTCAACACTCATGGTCTCTGGCATGGTGAGGATGATTCTGTATCCCTTAGCTGCTGCGATAGATGCCAGACCGATTCCGGTATTTCCAGAAGTTGGCTCAATGATTACGGAACCTTCCTTCAGGATTCCCTTCTGCTCTGCATCCTCGATCATAGCCTTGGCAATTCTGTCCTTAACGCTTCCTGCCGGGTTAAAGTATTCCAGCTTCACAAGAACAGTAGCTTCCAGTCCAAGTTCCTTCTCAATATTAGTAACCTCTACAAGTGGGGTGTTTCCGATCAATCCAAGTGTTCCCTTATAATATGCCATATCCATTCCTTTCCCGGCGCCTGCGGCCGCTTTACATTTATTCGAGGTGATGTCGCCGTATGGCGGCCCGCCTGTTATGTCTGTATCTGCCCCCAGTAACTGCCAGCTTGCTTCTTCGGCAATAATTGTCGATATTCCGTATTGATTTACTGGGTTATTTATTCGTTAAATGGATATTACCACTATTAACCCACTATGTCAATAGGTTTTTGGGATTTTATATGAGAAAATAGATTAGAGCGTTACTGTTCACTGGTAACGTTCCGCGAGGTGTTTTTTGTGAACAAAGTTCACAGAAAACCCGAGAATTGCAGCGCGAAGCGCGTTACTGTGAACGGAGTGAACAGTAACATTAGAGCCGTCGCGTAGCGACGCTTGTACGATTTCTATACACTATAAAATCTCCACAATATGCAAGAAAAGTGCATCTAGTACTAAGTTTCGTGTTTTTAGCTGGATGCACTTTATTTTCAATAAATTATCACTCCTCTGCCTCAGCAACTTCACAGACCATCTCATATGCATCTTCCAACGCGTCCAGAGCCTCAGTCAGTGTATCCACTTTCCTTACATCTGCGCCATCATCCTCATACTCCTGGATCAAATCTGAAAACTGGTCTTTCAGTTCCTCCATGTACTCTACTACCTGCTGTAATTTTTCCTCTTTTTCCAGTACGGATGATAAATTAATAATTTTTCCCATAGTATGATGTCCTCCGCTTTCAAAAAATAGTTTTCTAAAGGTTTTTCATATTTTCCACATCATAACATGTCCGAAACGTGCTCTCAATATTTCGCTTCAAGTTTCGCCTGCAGATTATAACGTATATTTTACAGAAAACCTTTTTTCAAACACGCTATAAAGTTTTTTCCTTTTATAATTATAACGTAGTCTGTAAATTCTTTTACAGGATTCCGCCCCGCATACGCCGTCTCGTACTGCGCCAGCTATAATTTGCAAAAGCATCCTGGATTTCCTTTCGCTTAAGACGACTAATGGGGATTTCTGTCTTATCCGACAGCTTCAGAATATCCGTAGGCATAGCCACGATTTCCCTCATGGAAACCAGCGCCCACCGGATCGGGCGGCAAAACTCATTGGCTGGCAGAACCTTTTCCAGATCTGCCATAGACATGGAAGCATCTATCACGCCCTTTTTCGTGTGAATTTTCGCTCGTTTTCCATCTGCTTCTGCATACAGAATATCGGAAATGTAAATGCTCTCCTCCAGCCGTCCCACTTTCACGTTCACAGTCCGCAGGGAGTAGACACTGTCAAAAAAGCGATCCAGAATGTGAAACAGCTTCTCTTTTCTCACTGGCTTCACCATGTAATGAAGCGCCTCAATATCAAAGGCCTCTGCTGCAAACTCCGTACTGGTGCTCCCGAACACGATCTGCACCCGGCTGTTTCTTGAAATCAGCTTCTTCGCCGTCTCCATACCGTTCATCCCACTCATAAAAATATCCATAAAAACCAGTGAATAAACGGATGTATCTGAGGATAAAAATGCCTCCCCGGAAGAAAATTCTTCTATTTTCACATATAGGTTATTTTTGTCTGTGTATTCCGAAAGCAGCCGGGTGATATTCTCCCTGTCTTCCGCAAGGTCATCACAAACCGCTATTTTTATCTCCTGGTTCATGTGTAATTCCTCCCATAGAATCTGTCTGAGGTCTGTTTCTGAATCTGCCATCCCTCATATTTCTGCATAATAAATGCCGCATTCTCCGAGTAAAAATCTGTCTTTTATGATTCGCTCAGTTTTTGAAACATTTCCAGATATTCCTGCTCTACTTCAACAAACGGCCGCACTGTATAATCCAGCTCAAAGTGCAGCTTCGGTGCATCACCCGGTTGTTTCTCTTCCAGAAGAACCTCTAAATCATACCAGAGAAGATCATCATCGATTTCTTTCAGACGTTGCGCTTCTTCATCAGTCAGACTGCTTCCCAGAAATTTCTTATAAATCACCTGAAGCAGCTGCTCTTCCACCTCACGGTATCTGGGCATCTCCTGCTTCAGCGGACGGGGCACATCTGACATATAGCACTCGCTGGCATCATGCAAAAGACAAGCCAGCGCCTGACGATTGGAATACCCTCGCCCAAGAGCCTCCTTCGCACAGCAAATACAATGCTCCCCAACAGACCAGAAAGAACTTACATGTCCATTTCCCCTACAGGTCAGCGACAACGCATGTGCAATATCCTGAATATCAATCTTCTCCGCCTCCGGATGAACCGGATTGAAATGGTTTCTTGTGTATGTGGTTATGTAACTCATAGGATGCCTCCCCTACTGCTCTTTTCTTTTTCTTGCAAGATACTCATCCAGTTCTTTCTTGATTTTCTCCGGAATCTCCCTTGCAACCGGACACACTGCTGCATTTGCAAAACGTTCTGTAAACTTCACCAGAAAATCAATATCCCCCTGTAGCTGCTCCATGGACATAACCTCCTTCACATCATAGCGGCAATGAATTGGTGCCACATTGGAGCTGGCAATTCTGGCAAAAGAGAGTGCCGGAATTCCGCTGTCTGCAAAAGGTGTAGAATCACTGGAATACACTCCAGTCTTTGCCTCAATTGGAAAACCGATTTCTGCTGCCATATAAGATATATAATGTGCCAGCTTGTCCTCTGCGGAAACACAGGAGATAAATTTACCCATATAAGTTCCAATCATATCCAAATTAATGTTCAGCACTATTTTGTCCAGTTCCTCTTTATGCTCCTTCACATATGCTTTAGAGCCCAGAAGCCCTCTCTCCTCACTTCCGCAGAATACGAAACGAAGACCATAGTTTAGTTCTTTTCCCTTCAGCTGTTCCATAATTCCAAGCAAACCTGCGCAGCCACTCATGTTGTCATAAGCGCCGTGGGATAAAGAAGTGGAATCGTAATGGGCACTAAGCACAATAAACTCGTCCCGTCTGCCAGGAAGCTCTGCAATTACATTGTGGGACTCTCCGTCGTACTCTTTCTGGGAAACCTCCAGACGAATGTTCTTCACCTTATTTTTCACCAGTTCTACTGCCTGGCTGGAATGGATCATGGCGCAAAGAACTTTCCGTTCTTCCCCTACAACGGCTTCGCGCAGATCGCGCTGGTCAATATCTGTATTTGGATAATACATATTTCCGTACTGGAAAATAATTCCCTTTGCTCCTGCTTTTATCAGGTCCTGGTAAACAAAAAATCCAACTCCCTGAGTGTCCATCAGTACAATTTTATCTTTTGCACCTGCTATGGAAACAGGATCCGTTCCCGGCATATAATAAAGCTCTCCCTCTACGCTGCCGCTGCCACAGCAGTTAAACACCTTACAGGTGATTTCCTTCCCATCTGCAAACAAATGCGCAGATTCAATCTCTCCCATAGCAACCCGAAAAGCCTCCAGATGAGCTGGCACTCCCAGCGCCTCGCACTGATCTTTCAGAAATTCAGCAACTTGCAGTTCCTCCTTCGTGCCACTGGCGTGGACGAAATCGGTGAATTCGAAAATATTGGATAAATTCATGATGGTTTTCTCCTTTGTGAATTGAAGATAAAATCTCCGGCTCTCAGAGTGTCCCTGAGAACCGGAGGTTTGTTTTTATAAATTTCACTTAAGTTTATAACATTTTACGTATTAATACCTTTCATCGTGATTTGTTTCCCTTACTTAAATTTAGTTTTCGGTTACATTTGCTCTTTTTTCAAACAGATACCCCATTCCACGACCTCCAATCTCGCCCATCATCTCTCTTGCCTCGTCCACGGGCACATTCATCTTTATTAGTAAAGTCCATAAAATCTTCTTGTAAATTTCTTTTATCGCTTCCGGCGCATTGCTGTAAATAGAGTTGATTTGCTGGATACATCCTTGATATCTTCAGACTGAACATTCGCAAACAATGGAATATTCGTATAATTTCTCAAAAACTGGCTGGCAAGTGTATCGTTTTTGAAAATCTCCCGGCTGTTCACATCTCTTGTATGCAGCTCCGGATGGTAAGCAGTGTCTCTTTTTCTTTTGTTCTGTGGCTTTCTGCTCATTTTTCCTCCTTACGCAGGAAACGCTTCACAGATCAAAAAATATCTACAAGTTCATAGTAACACGCACAAATTCAGAATACAAGAAGGGACCATAAAATTTTCACTTCATATGATTGACCATAGAATGCCTTTTCCAATGTTTTACTAATAGTGCGTTTAAAGATTGCATCCAATCTCCTTCTTGACAGCCATGCTTCTTTTTATATCTGTCTCCCCTCACAAATAACCAAATATAATATGTACACTCCTTAATTTACTTTAAAAGAAATAGCCATGCGAGCCCCCTCGCACAGCCATCTCATATCTTTCATATTATTCAATTCCCTCACACAAACGGATTATAAAATCTCCCCCACCGTATCGTCACCGTCATGCTGACTACCAGCAGTACCACGCCAACTCCAATTGCCACAAAGTCCCTTTTCTCAAAAGGTCTCTTCATATACCACGTTCTCTTCTTATCCTTTCCAAACCCACGCAGTTCCATCGCATTGGAAATAGTGTCAATCCGATTCAGGCTGGTGAGGATCAGCGGTAGAAGAATATTCACCGAATTCTTCAACCGGGCAAAAAAGTGCTCGTTTTTTCCAAGTTCTACGCCCCTTGCCTGCTGAGCCTGGCTGATGCTGTGGTAGTCACGCTGAATGTCTGGAATGTATCGAAGCGCAATCGCCACAGAATAACCCACTTTATAGGAAATTCCAATACTGTTCAGGCTAGCAGCAAACTCACTTGGGTTCGTTGCAGAAATAAACAAGATCGCAACCGGCAGCGCAACAAAATATTTCAGAGAAATATTCACCATATAAAACAGCTGCTCTGCAGTCAGATCATACCGCCAGAACAGGTGGCAAAGCACATGTCTGGTGCCATACAGCGTCGTTCCCTGGTTAGGATCAAACAGGAAAATAAACAGATTATTCAACACCAGAAATACCAGCATAAAAATCATCATAAACCGCACTTCGCGGAACTTAATCTTACTCAGTTTAAACGCCGCCAGGCTCACCGCAAACAGCCCAAGCAGTACCCACGTATTATAAGTAATCATACTTGCAAAAGTAAAAAGCAGGAAAAACGCCAGTTTGGTGGTACCTGTCAGCTTGTGTATCACACTTTCCCTTGGCAGATAATTCAACACTGTCTTAGCGGCCATGGCTTCGCACCTCCCTGTCCTCCTCAATAAAACGCTGCACAAACTCTTCCGCCGGACTGATTCCCAGCTGGTTCGCCAGGGTAAAAAGGCTTGTCTCCTTCAGTGCCGCCTGACGGATCAGCTGTGGATCACAAAGAACTGCTGCCGCGCTTCTATCCGCGATCAGCCTGCCATCTGCAAAAACCAGTGCCCGGGGCGTATATTCCAGCATCAAATGCATATCATGGGTAATCATCACAACTGTTACCCCTTTTTCATTCAGCCCACGAAGGAACTCCATAATCTCTGTATAATGGCGAAAATCCTGTCCCGCAGTCGGCTCATCCAGAATGATCAGTTCCGGATCCTGCACCAGCACACTGGCAATGGTCACACGCTTCTTCTGCCCGAAGCTAAGCGCCGATACCGGCCAGTTCCGAAATGGGAAAAGTCCGCAGACTTTCAAAGTTTCCTCCACTTTTTCCCGAATCTCTTCCTCGCTTTTTCCCATATTGCGAAGGCTCAGTGCCACCTCATCAAAAATCATGGTCTTGGAAATCATCTGATTGGGATTCTGCATCACATAGCCAATATGTTTGGCTCTGTGGCGGATATTTTCCTGCAGAAGATTCCTTCCCTGGAAAAGAATTTCACCGGAATCTGGTGTCTCAAAGCCGCAGACCAGTTTGGAAAAAGTAGATTTCCCGGCACCGTTTTTCCCTACAATGCTGACCATTTCACCCTTGTGGATTGTAAGAGAAACATCACGTAAGGTCTGACTGCCTCTCTCATAACCAAAGGTAAGATTTCTAACTTCAAGCAGCGGCTCATGTTCTTTCTCAGCCTCTGCTGCCGGGCGGGACCAGAACCAGTCTGTCATTTTCTTCCGGTCTGCCTTATCTATCACAACAGAATCAACATGTGCCGGTTTCTTCGCAGGAGCAAGTTCCACACCTGCATAACGCAGTGCAGTAAGATAAAGGGGCTCCCGGATTCCATTTTCTTCCAGAAGTCTGGTGGACAAAAGCTCATCCGGATGAAGATCTGCCAGAATTTTTCCATCGCCCATAAGAACGATACGGTCCACATCTCGCCACAAAACATCCTCCAGACGATGCTCAATGATCACCACCGTAGTATCTGTTTTTTCCTGAATCTCGTCGATCAGCTCAATAGTCTGCTTACCTGTAGCCGGGTCCAGATTGGCCAATGGCTCGTCGAACAACAGGATTTTCACCTGATCCACCATTACCCCCGCCAGACTGACGCGCTGCTTCTGCCCTCCGGAAAGCTCGTGGGGCGCGTAATCCAGATGATCCTGAATTCCGACCAGCTCTGCCGCGTGACGGGTGATCTCATGCATTTCATCCTGCGGCATGCAGCTGTTTTCCAATGCAAAGGCAATATCCTCGCCAACCGTCAACCCGATAAACTGACCATCAGGATCCTGCAGCACTGTACCTACATGTGCAGAGAGCTGGAAAATGCTGCTCTTCGGCGCATCCACACCATCCACAATAAGTTCCCCGCTGCATTCTCCTGGATTGGAAAAAGGATTCAGGCCATTGATGCAGCCTGCCAGAGTACTTTTTCCACAGCCGGAAGGACCTGCGATCAACACCCGCTCGCCAGGATAAATATCCAGATTAATTTCCTTCAGCGTAGGCTTTTTCTGTGCCCGGTACTGGAAAGAAAAGTTTTTGAAAGAAATAATAGGAGATTTTTTCTCTGTCATATAGTACCTCAAAATCAAATATCCTGAAGCGAATCCATCGTCAATTTGTAAACAATGTGACTGCTTCAGAACCACTTAACAATTTGCATCTCTATAAGTGTACACCTTACACCATCTCAAAAGGATAACACGAATTTCTTAAATCCACAATAAAATTTCTTACCAAAGTTTATCTTATTTTGCATAAATCTTGCGAAATTTACTTTTTGGATCCAATAAAATTATGCATCAAAAAAGACCCTGCCACAAGTTTCCCCATAGCAAGGTCTTTTACAAATTTCCCTTTCAACTTATTCCTGATCCAGGGAGCCTTTCTTTGCAATTGTTTTTGTATAAGCCAGGATCAGAAGACCGCCGACTACAACACCTGTGATGGTGTTTGAAACAGCGGCGAATGCACCCTGTGCAAATACTTTGTTTGCCGGTTCAGCATAGATTACAATGTCAAGTACAGGTGCAACAACTACCCATCCTACAACATGTGCGATCACGTTTGCAACTGTGAAAACGGCAACTTTGCTTTTTCCGAAATCGCCTTCCTGAACCTGAAGCTTCTTGGCGAACAGACCGATCACAACACCTACAAATGCAGATGTGATAACCCAGCTCCACCATGGGCTTCCACCCCAGGACAGGTCGATCAGTGTATGTCCGATGAAACCAATGAGTCCGCCTGCAACCGGGCCATACATTGCTGCAAGAAGTCCAAGTACTGCGTACTGAAGACTGATGTTTGTGTTCGGAACCGGACTAGGGATCGCCACAAAGCGTCCCAGCACAAAGAACAGTGCTGCACCGATACCGATAGCAACTACGGTTTTGATACTATTGTTGTTTTTCATAGCTCTTTCCTCCTACTATGTGTCTTACTAGAGCGTGTTTGATAAAGGCTTTCTGCAAGATGTGCGTCACAATTTGCGGGAATGTTTTTTCAAGCAGGCTCTAACACGCTATAGTATACGCTTTATTAAGAGCTTGTCAATCTGAATCCACAGTATTTCAGCCTTTCACCGGAATCTTAAACACAATTTTCGTTGCGGGCTGGGCTTCTGTTACGGCGATGCAGGGCATATGACCGTCTTCAGGAGCGTAGAAGCCGAACATTCCAGCCTCCAGAAGAGTGTATCCCTGCTCCGGACCACTTTTATAGAAAATAATGTCAGCTTCCGGGGTGCGGTCATCCTCTACGGTAAGCTTGCGAAGAGATGCCCAGTAAATTTTCTCAGTGCCTTCTACAATGTACTGAAGGTCGCAGTATTTCTTATGGGATTCCATCTGTGCACCATCCAGGGACTTCGTGGTATATTTCTGAACCAAGGCAAAAATGCCGTTTTTTAGGTCGTATCTGCCTTCTGGAAGGTTCTCCTCTTTCTGTTTTTTGATAAACTGCTGAACCATGTCAGCGTAATCTTTAAATTCCTCATATGTATTCAGTTTGTCTGCGTAATCTGCAATCATGATAAATCCTCCTGTTATTTTTTACTGCTCTTCATACTCACAAATATAACTCTGCCCCATCATACCATAAGGCTTCAGCACCTTCCCATCCGTATGGAACATTCCCTCGGTGCGGAAATCAGCCCAGCTGATTCGGCTGCAGCCGGTGTAGGACTGGTGGAATGGGCCGAACATGTTTCTTGGACTTCCGGAAACTTCAATTTCCAGAGTATTCTCTTCTTTTTCGAAAAGACCAGTTACATCTGTGACACAGTTCTTCTTTTCGAAATGAAAACCAGCTTCCTTTCCATTTACTCTGACTTTCAGAAGGGTACCTCTCCACTCACTCAAATGAAGAAGAACCTGCTTATCGGAAATCAACTGTGGCACCTTGTACTGGTAAATCATGCCCCCAGGATAGTTTACATAACCTTGCATACTCCAGTCGCCCGTATGCAGAATTTCTTTTTCCCTGGAAATATTGCCAGACATATCTACGGCGAAATTTCCAATTACGAATACATCTTCCAGTTCCCGCTTTTGGTCGTAACTGCCTTTTATGGTAATCCGATGCACCCCCTTACTCAAAGCAGGAAGTCCGAAGCAACGCATGTCTTTGTCAATAAACCATTTGCCGGTCTGCGCACATTTCACACCATCGAAGTAAACTTCCAGGTCATAAGGCTTCTCAATTACAAAACTGCATTCACTGGAAATGTCTTCTGCAACATTAAACCGGAAATGCATGCCAAATGGTGTTCCATCTGCCGGATGTGGCTGATCCACCCAGGTATATCGCTGGGGTGCGCCGTTATAGTAAACCTGCTGCATGCACAATTTCTCACGAATTTCCTTCTGCGCCTGCCAGATTTCCATCTCTGCGGACTCATAGACGCTTCCTGCTTCTGACAGTCCGCTGCCATGTCTGAATTCTGATACCTGCTCTACAATTGCGTCGAGATCTTTATCTTCCACCATAGCATTTCCGTCACAAATTTTATTTGCTGAAGCAGTCCCCAGCTCATAAGTACATTTATCTATCGTCAGCACATTCTCCATAGTTCTTCTTAATTTCGCATCCGGACCGAATGTAGCTAATACGGGATCTGTGTAATGCGGATGTCTGTATGGGAATGTGGCAGCTTTGCTCACTGTCATTTCATGCACCGCATTTACGCCATCCAAAACAGCCGCCAAGTCCACAGCAGTAGTGTCTTCCTCAATTCCACATTTGTTTTCAACACTATTTATCTCTTTAATAATCTGACCAGCCCCTATTATTTTCTTCACAAAATAAATTCGGCTCATCCCCGTCTCGAATGTCCTGGTAAAGCAAACGCCCTCTCCATCTGCAACAGTTTCCACCTCACGAACTTCTCCGGTCAGCGGGTCAAGCTCTTCCACAACGTTCCCGCAGTCAAGTTTTATGTAAACCTGATGTGCATTGTTCCGATCGTGATTTGTCAGGAAAAGAATATGTCCATCTTCTGTCTTTCTCAGCATGGAAAGAATCTCCCCATCTTCTGCGCCGCTGGCATTTCGCACAGTAAAATCTTTTCCGGTGCATTTCGCCACAGCTTCCGTCAGCTCCCATTCATACTCAACCGTATGGACAAATGCTTCCTCATCTAAAACATCCCGGATATCACCATATTTTCCACACACTTTCCTGCTGTCAGATTTCTCTTCATTTACATCCTCACTGTCTATTTTTTTATCCCATCTCTTAGCAACGCATATCTGCTTACTACCAATCCGTTCTCCTTCAACCATCACCGGATACGGCTTCAGCCAGATTACCGTTCCGCCGGCTGCAAGAAATTCCTTCAGTAGCTTCACCGTATTTGCAAACAGATTGCTCACTCCCGGAACCACAACCACCTGATAGCTGCACTTTCCTGCCACAAACATTCCATCCTCAACCTTGCCGTCCTGCTCCAACAGGATCTCATCTCCAAAATCAAAATCCACATGCCCTGCAGTCAGCGCTTTCGCAATCCGATTGTAATATTCACCCTTTCGATTCAAAGCCGTAATATGCTCATCCAGCCATCCCATATTCATTTCCAGATGATTGAAATCCTCCGCCCGGTCACTACGACACTCGGTCCAGATGCTGGAAATCGGATGGATCATCAGCACCTTCCGCACCGGTTCACCCTGAGAAAGACACAGCGCCAGACGACCAAAATAATTCTCCATCTTATCATTGTCATCCCACCAGGTATTCTGATAGTTGAAAACCGGCGGATAGTCCCTCTTCCTGCAGCCAGTAATGGAATACAGGGCAAGATGCTGACAACGTCTCGTAATTCCAAGCGCGAACTGCCAGTCTCCCAGCCATTTCTGAGTAGAAAAATCCAGCTCCCAGCCAGTGCAGCCGTAAGCCTCACTGATGGTCATGGAGCGGTCATACTGATGCGCCACACTTGCACACTGCTTCACAGTCAGATACTCATCTGTCTGCGCCCCCAGAAGATCAATGCCCGGATTGTGCAGATAACGAAGCTGAGGCATAGCCGCGCCGCACACACGTGTCTGATAGCCCAGGTCGTTCTCATATAAAATATGTCCTGTAGTACGAAGCCCCCGTTTATCACACCACTCATAAACCTGCTTCATATAGCTTTCTTCGAAACGCTGCGCCACCGTCTTCCAATAATCATGACGGATCTTCTCCGCCCCTTCCCCATCAAAAAACAGATAAGGCAGCTTCTCCTGCGGATCATATCCTCTCTTTTCAATAAAATACTCTGTAAATCCAATACTCCACGGAATCCACGGTCTGCCTTCATGGAAAACGCTGAAGAAATCACAGCAGTTTGGTTCATCTGTGAAAAATCCTTTCACCTCTTTTGGAAAACTTCCGCCAAACACTTCCTCATAATGCTCATGTGTCAACTTCAAAAATGTCTTCACGCTCTCCGGATTCAAATTATCCGGCGGCATCAAGCCGTTGTACCACTCGCTCTTATCAGAAATCTCCTGACGCAGAAGCAGAATCTCTTCATCAACACCGCAAGCTTCAGCAGCTTCCTCATAAGTCAGATATTCTTTCATCCTCTTAATAAATCTGCCGTCCGCCGTCGTCTGAATCACATAAACACCCTGAAGAAACTCTGTCTCCATAGTTTCTTCCACTGCTAAATCTTCACTGCCGTTCCTGCCAGACATGGAATTTTCGTCTGTGCTTCGATTCTCGCCACACATTATCGAATCCGAGTCCCCAGTAACTGTCCTTTCTTCCTCGTTACTTAACTTCGCCGGTACCGCCAGCTCCCCGGCTTTCCCGCACTCCATCGTCAGCGCCCTGGCTGTAAACTCCGCTGGATTCACCCTGCTGACCATACCTCCTGCAGCCCCCGACGGCCATTTATCCTCATCATATATCCACAACTCCAGATCATTTTCCCGGGCTTTATCCACACAGAACTTCACATCCTCCATCCACTCTGTGGAAAGATACTCCGTCTCCAGCCCTTCACGGGAATGAATAAAAAATCCCCCCATCCCCGCCTTCTTAAATCCCTCTATCTGCTCTCCCAGATTCTCCTTCTGAAGTCTGTCATTCCACCCCCAGAAAGGAGCACTCCGATACTCCTTCGGCGGATTCTCAACCAATCCCTTTACCTTATCCAATGTGCCCATCCTTATGTCCTCCTCTTATAGTCCCACATTACATTATTGTTCTAAATTCCCTATTCCATCATCACCAGCACCGTCGCTTTTATTGTATCCATTCGTTACCAATACACAGCGTTTTCGCAACTGATATTCCTAAGCGGGGCATTTCCAGGTGCGCCCTTAACGGAGGCGAGATCCACTGCTTACGAAGACTTAATCGTGAAGGCTCTCCTGAACGATTTAGTCGTAGTTAGCAGTTAGCTCGCCGCAGTGTTGCACCGCCCCGCGTGGAATATCAGCTGCGAAAGTGCGTCCGGGTAACCGTGCCTCCCGATACAACAAAAGGGACTGCAAAACAGTCCCTTTCATACTACCCAAGTTCATATTTTACATGAAGTTGTTAGGTATAAACATAATAATATCCGGTACATAAGTAACCAGGAACAACAACCCGATCATAATAAGTACCATTGGCAAAATCTCACGTATAACACCCTTGATCTTCGTTTTTCCAAGTCCCGAAACAATAAACAACAGCATACCAAATGGCGGTGTGGAAAGACCGATCATCATGTTCAGGCAGATCACAACGCCGAAATGAACAAGGTCAATGCCCATAGCCTGTACCAGTGGAAGAACCATTGGTACAAATACCAGCTGGATCGTACTTACATCAAGTACACAGCCAAGAAGCAGGAATACGATGTTTACGATAAACAGGAAAATGTACTTGTTATCTGTGATTCCCATAACCAGGCTTGCAACAACTCTCGGAACCTGCTCCAGAGAGATAATATAAGAGAACAGCATGGAAGTTCCGCAAAGGAGAGCCAGTGTAGCTGTGTTGGCAGCGGATTTCTTTATGATACCCCAAAGCTTTTTCCATCCCAGTGTTTTGTAAATCAGTGCAGAAATGATCAGTGCGTATGCAGAAGCAACAGCACCAGCCTCTGTAGGAGTACAGATACCGGAATAAATTCCACCAAGAAGAATAACAACTGTAAACAGTGCCGGAAGAGCCTGCAATGTAGCTTTCAGGAACTCTCTCTTGCTCATGACCACACCAGCCGGATAATTTCTCTTATGAGAAATAAACGCAACATAGATCATAAGAAGAATGGCAAGTAAAACGCCAGGAACCATACCTCCCATAAACAGCTTACCAATGGAAGCACCGGATAACATAGCGTAAATAACCATTGGAATACTTGGCGGGAAAATCGGTCCTACCGTTGCAGAAGCGGCTGTAATGGCACAGCTGAACTCTGCATCATATCCCTCTTTTTTCATCTGGTCGATCTCCATCAGACCAATACCGGAAGCATCTGCGATAGCAGAACCGGTCATACCTGAGAAAATAAGGGAAATAAATACGTTAACCTGTGCTGTACCACCTTTTAATCTTCCAAGAAGACCATTACAGAAAGAGAACAGCTTGTCCGTTACCTCACCTTCATTCAGCACATTTGCCATGAAAATAAACAGCGGCGCTGCAAGCATGGTATAGTTTGCAAACATGTTACCAGTGATAACGGTAAATACCTGGCCCAGTTTGTCCGGAGCTGCAAGCAGAAAATATGTAATAGAAGCTGCAAGCATGGAAAAAGAAACAGGCATACGGATTATGAAGCAGATCGCCATAACCACAAACAGCATAATAATCGGCATACTCATGATTCTTTTCCTCCTTCCTTGTATTCTTTAAATGCATTTTTGATATTGATACAGGTTCTGACGATGATCTCAGCCAGCATATACATAAATGGTGCAAAAACAACTGTATATGGAAGCTTCAGAACTCCTGTTACCATTTTCTTTCCAACCATGGACTGGAAACACGGTACAAAACAGGTTACCAGCAGGATTAAAAGAAATGTATTGTAAACTACTTTAAAAATAAACTGGGTACGAGGTTTTACAGCATCGTAAACCAGACCAAATACTACGTGTTCATCAGCTTCCATTGCCTTACCAACGCCGAAGAACATGGTCCACATGTAACCCAGAACAGATACCTCATAACTCCATGTTACAGGGGTTTTGAAAAAATATCTGGATACGATTGTTACCATAAAGGTAAGGAAAATTACCAAAAACGTAATGTTTGGGATAAAAACGCCAAGGAAATCGACGATCTTTTTCCCGATCTTTTTGAAATTATCCACAGTTTCCTCTCCTCTCAGATTCACTTTTCTGCCATCGGTTTGTTCCCTTTTGCAGACACTACTGCAAAAGGTTTCACCTGTGCAGACAGGCAAAAAATCTGTTCTTTGTTAAAAAGCCCAGGCCGTACACACAGCCTGGGACTTTTCTTTGTTATAAGTCAGACAGATGTCTCAAGTTTTGCTGTCAATTCATAGCTGATCACTATGTCTTGCCTGTTGTCACGACAATTCGTTTTACTCTTCTGCGGTTGTTGTATCAGCCATAGCCTGGATTTCGTTGTAAAGATCCATATCCCAGTCTTTGATCATATCTTCGTTTTCCATGTACTTAGCCTGAACTTTTTCTTTAAACTCGTTGATGTCAGGATATGTAACAGTAAGTCCCTTCTCCTCAAAGAATTTGATCAGTTCAGCTTCTCTGTCAAGTCTTGCTGTATCGTTTACGTCTCTTGCATATTCCATAGCCTCAGTAACAGCTTCCTGCTGAGCCTCTGTCATGCTGTTCCATGTGTCACCGTTGATACATGGCATGATGGAGTCAACAACGTGGTTTGTGATTGCGATGTATTTTGTTACTTCATAGAATTTTGCACTCTCGATACTTGGAAGCGGGTTATCCTGTGCATCTACAGCGCCAGTCTGAAGTGCAGTATACAACTCACTGAAGGAAAGTGGTGTCGGGTTTGCACCAAGTGCCTCACCAAGGAACAGCCATGCTTCGGAGTTCGGCATACGGAGAAGTAATCCGTTCATGTCATCGTAGCTGTTGATTTCTTTCTCTCTTGTGTTGATTACACGGCTTCCAAGATAGAAGCTGGAAAGAGGTTTGATGTTCAGTGTCTCTTCAATCTGTGGACGGATCTTGTTAAGTCCGATGTCACCGTTGAGAACGCTTGTCATATGCTCATAGGAGCTGAACAGATATCCGGAAGCAAACATGCTGTAGGACGGAATCTGTGTTGCAATTGTCGGGAAGGAAATATATGCCAGATCTGCATCTCCGTTAAGAAGAGCATCAAACTCGTTCTCGGAAGAGAACAGAGAACCGTTGTCGTAGCATTTACATGTTACGGAACCACCGGATAATTCCTCTACTTTATCTGCAAACTCATACATAGCCTCTGTATGGGAGTCACCGCTTACAGATACTGATGTAAAGATCAGCTCTACTGCCGGGTCATTTGCTGCTGCAGCATCTGCTGCCTGTACACTGATGCTTCCTGTTAACAGCATTGTTGCTGCCATAGCTGTTGATAATACTGCTGCCATTAATCTTTTTTTCATTCTCTCATCCTCCTGATTTTTACACACTATGTGTTTTTGTTTCCTTTTTTTCACGTATATTTGTAACCCCAATTACAAATCTTAAGAAATACCTTTCAGCCGGCCTCACGGTCCCCACCGTTCCGGCAGTTATCTCTGATTACTTTCCAAAAAAGCTCTTGCGGAAGGTCTCTGTGATCGCACAGAACTCTTCGATCTCTAATTTCTTGCTTCCTGTAAGAAGCTTATAATCCTGTCTTCTTGACTGAAGTGTCATCGGCACACCTACCAGATTCATATGGTATTTGCTGTTTACCGGATATACCTGGCACTCAACCATGGAAGCAGCGCCAAGGAAGTTCATAAGCTCCTGTGCTTTCTCCGGCTGCTCTTTATAGTTCTTGCAAAGCCATACATAAAGATCCGGATGGAAGTTTGCCATAACTCCTGAGTATCCTGCACATCCCATTTCCATGCTGCGAAGAAGTGTTGCTGCATTTGCATTGAAGATCTTTAATCCGGTGCCCTCAACTGCTTTGCATTTTGCTTCCAGCTGATCAAGATCACAGCAGGTGTCTTTCAGGAATGCAAATTTCTCAGTCTCTGCACACCATTTGAGAAGCTCTGGTGAAAGAAGTCTCTTGTATGGTGCCGGGCACTCATAAACACCGAACATATCTCCATCAATGTGATCCAGAAGATATTCAATATTTTTCTTAGCTACATCTTCGCTCTCGTTCTCTTTTGCAAACTGATTGGAAATGAAAACATATGCATCTACACCGGCATCGATTACAGTCTGAGCTTCGCGGATCTGATCCTCTACCTTCTCAGCGCAATGTCCGGAAGCAATTACTCCCATGTGCTTTGGTGTATTATTGATAATAAATTTTGCAAGCTCCACTCTCTCCTGTGGGCTCAGCTCAAACATTTCACTGGACTGACATACTGCGAAGATTCCGTCAACACCGTTCTTGTCATACCACTCAATGATTCGAAGGACTGCATCATAGTCGATCCTGTTGTCCTCTGTAAAAGGTGTGATCATAACCGGCCATACGCCGCCTGCAATTGTTTTTTTCATGCTCTTCTCCCTCTTGATGTTTACTTGTTGCTGTTCACCGGTAACGTTCCGCGATGTGTTTTTATGAACGGAATGAACAACAACATTTACTATCCACTGCAACCGCGCAATTGCTTTTCAACTGTGACTATAGTATAATATAAATAATTTAAAATTGCTTTCAGCAAAATATTTAGTACTATTTTATAACTTTGTACGAAAAAGAATACAAACCAGCAAAACATAGTGCGGTAAACAAAACAGAGTTACGGTTCACTTCGTTCACAGTAACACACTTCGCGGAACGTTACCAGTGAACAGTAGTAAAACAGACTGCAACACAATAATTCACGGACATAAGAAGAGGCGACTTGAATGGAACAGGAAATATTTGACGATTACATATGGAACGAACATAAAAAAATATTAACAGCAGATAAACATAAGATCCCGGGGCTTAGAAATCTTTCTCATTTTACACCTATGGCACCTGGCGTTCCGGTTCCTCTGCATTATCACTCTGATATCATCGAGCTTCATTTCATGGTGAAAGGCCAGCGCAAGACTTACGTTATGAAAGGCGGCGTCCGCACCAGCTACTGTGCTACCGGAAATAACCTTTTTATCACCAGACCTTATGAGCTTCATACTACAGGACATATTGCCCAGAACCGCTGCGAATTTTTTGCAATGCAGCTGGATCTGAAGGAGCACGATAATTTCCTTGGTCTGAACCAGCATTACAGCAATATTTTGTGCCATCGGCTTCTGAATATGGATCAGCACCTGTACCATGTAGGCAGTTCCCAGATTTCCATGCTGCGCACTGCTTTTAACCTGATTTCTTACGGAACAGAAGGCGACTCCATTGCCGGTGTCCAGTATCTGACCTGTGTACTTGCCAGTCTGAACTACCTGACTGCAGTTCCAGCCCAGGAAGAGATCAATGAACAGCTGAACAGTGACATCGGACATGCGCTGAAATACATTGAACAGAATATTGAAAACCCCATTACACTTCAGGAGCTTGCCCAGGCATCCAACTATTCTCTTTCCCGTTCTAAAGCCAAATTTAAAGAGGAACTGGGAATTACCCCTGCTGAATACATTACCCTCCAGAAAATGGACCGGGCACAGATGCTTCTGAAGACCACAGATGATTCCATTACAGACATTGCTTACCAGCTGGGCTTTTCTTCCAGCAATTACTTCTGCTCTGTTTTCAAAAAAACTCTGAGCTACAGCCCGGCGGCATACCGCAAAAGTTTTTCCCAGTCATAGAAAATGCTGCAAAATCATTGCAAAAATGATTTTGCAGCATTTTTTTATTCCGCGTCCAGAGCGTGTTTGAAAAATCATTCCCACAATCTGCGCTCCCTGCTTTGCGGTATATTTTCCCTGATTCAGCTGCGGCAGCTGAATCAGGGCTTAATACTCTTACTATTCACTGGCTTTTCAATATCACCTTTTTAATTGATTGCAAAGGTCTGCTGTGTATCATAAAATCCGTCCTGATACATAACATAGATTTCATAATTATCTGCATTCATTCCCTGAAGCGGCACCGGAATGTTTTCATAGAAATCCAGATAGGTGTCCATATGCAAACGAACCTCTGTTGTATCATAAACATAAGTGTTCTTCTCCCCTTTGAAAATGATCTGGGAGATCTGATGATCATAAGTGCCTATATAGAGCACTTTTCCTGTGATGTTATATGTCAGGGTATCTGCCGGAAGCACCTGGTCCGGCTTCTTGTTCCACAGCCATTTCCAGGTCTTCACCGGCTGCCATAATTCTCCTTTGATATAATTTTCATCCAGCTCCATAGGACTTGCAAGATCGTTGTAATCAATCCGCATTTCCTCTGCACGGTAAAAAGTTTTCTTAAGACAGTACTGATTCAGAACCTTCTCTGTATCGTAGTCAAACTCGTAGGTCATTCCCTTCCAGCCGTTTTCTACATTTGCTGCATGACCGCACATTCCGAAGAAATGATTGCTGTCAGCCTCATAAATCGCTGCGGATGTGATCTTGGACCATACCGTAGGAATCTTCTTAATCTGCTTCACAGTACCTTCTGCTTCATTTACAGAATATACCAGCAGGTAGGATTCCTCTGTCTTGTCATAATAGTCGATGTCTTTCTTCCTTCTCCACAGGAAATGGTTATCAAACATGGTGATTTCTATAGTCTGGTCATCGCCATCCAGATCTGTATCGATCTGATATGCTGTATGCTGCTGGAACTGATAAATGAAATCGCCATCTGCTTTCAGCACATATTTTTCATAGTCTGTGCCTTCCCAGAATCTTGGATCGCAAAGAATCCACTGGATTTCCTTGGTTGTCCAGTTTACCTTGATCACAGATTCCAGATTGCGGACACTGAGCAGAATAGTATCTGTCTCCGGCTGATAGGAAACCGTATTAATATGAGCCCAGTCAACCAGATTCTCGTATTTACATTTAATAATATCCTGAAGTTTCAGCTCATTTACCACCGCACCTGTCTGCCGGTCGATTTCCTCAACTTTATCTTCACAATGGCTCTGCATGGAGCTTGTAAGCACCAGAAGATTTCCGCCTGGCTCCTTCTCAATTACCTCATGATGACTTCCCCCGGAAAGATAATACATGTTGTAAGCTCTTCCCAGATAATCCAGCTCATAAAGATTGGTAGACTGGGGCTTCTCCAGGTTCGGAACATATCCGGCAGTATCCTGCCAGATCATTCTGCAGTTGGAAAGCATGTAAAGGCCATAATTTCCAGTCTCTTTGTTCATATACCAGCGAATATCTCCCATGCAGTCATATGCAAAAGGAAGATGAGTGCTCTGTCCGTAAACCATGGTCAGATCATATGCAGATTCTCCACTGGTCTCCACAGGTTCGATTACATCCGTAAGAGACTCTGGCAAAGCTTCTGTTGTAATAGTGATCTCCTGGGAATCCTTCACTCTGCCAGAATCATCCAGAAGTTCCAGTACTACTGTATTATCCTCTCCCGGATAAAGACCGATAATGGGCACTCTGTGTGAACTGGCCGCATCTATCTCTCCGCTGATGTCTGCTGCTGCAGTTTTTCCTTTCACAGTAAAGCGCACTCCGTACTCTTCTTCTGTGTCAAAAAGTACTACTGCAGTTAATGGGGAAATCTGATATGGGTTGAGAATAACCATGGGATCATCCCATGTATATCCATTTTCCTGCTCTGTCTGCAGCTGCTGGTCAATCTCATAGGAAGTTGCCACCAGTGTTTTCGCCTGAGGGATTTCAGTCTGGATATCATTCGCGGAATCATCGTTTTCCTGAATAGAAATCGTGTCATCCACATCCATGGTAACATTCAGCTTTTGACCGTAATAGCCATATTTTTTCTTCCGTTTTTCTTTTACAGAATAGGGAATTTCCTGATTGGTAAGTTTCATGTAAGTATTATAAATTCCCCGCCGCTTTTTCCAGCAAAGGCCTGCAAACAATGCAAGCAGCACCAGAAACAGAAGCAGAATGGTGATTTTTTTCTTTTTGCTCCATTTTTTCATACTGTAAGCTCCTCAAATTTTTGTCGTTATGTCCGTACAGGCTGCAAAGCCTGTAACGTCAAAATGGGTTCAAGGCTCTTGAACCCATTTTGACAAATTATATACTTATGCCTGACTGTACATATATCCCGTATTATAAAGAACACCGTCCAGTTCCAGGTAAATATCCCATTCCTGACCTTCCAGCCCGTCAACTGCCGTCCAGCCCTTAACTGTAACATTTGTTCCGTCATCTCCTTCAGAAGGAGTCTGTGTCAGCTGATAAGCTCTCTGGGACTCACCGCTTATCAAGATCATCTTTCCAGCCTGCAGATCTGTTGCTGCGGTCTGGGTCAGGAAGCTGCCGTTCACACTGATCTTGCTTCCATCCAGCAGGAAATTCCAGCCATCTGGCAAAGCCTCTGCGGTGCTCACATCAATGCTGCTTTCCTCATAACTTGTCTCTCCAAGAGAACCAAGCACCTCCGGAACTGCCGATGGATCATATTTTCCTTCTGTATAAAGGGGCATGCGGAAAGAACGATATGTCAGCGCATTATAAGTGTCACCGGAGATCGTCAGCTCAAAGCTCAGCTCTCCATTATCTACCTGATCAATATGTGTGGTCTTGGTCAGTCCCTGTACAAACATATCTTTCGGGTAATAATCACTGCGGTTTTCTTCATCGCTATGCAGGTGGGAGCCAGCTGTGATCCACAGATGATCCTGTGTTCCATCCAGGGAAACCACACCTGAAATCCAGTCCGAATACCAGTCGGCGCCTCGTTCTTTACCATACTCAGTTACCTGGGAAACGGTCATGTTCTCTGTATCAATCTGATAAACAACCGCACGGGAATATACGTTATCACCACTTACACGGTTATCGCCATCCACACGTTTTACCTTTGCAGTACCATTGTCAAAAAGAGCAATATCTCCATTATCCAGAATGGAAACATTATGCTGTGCATAGAACCATTCGAAATCTTCTCCTTCCGGAGTAAAGAAGTAAGACGGATTCACACCGTCCCAGCCTGTAGGATCTCCAAGGATCCATGCCAGGGATTTGTCCTCTTTATTCACTGCTACAATGGCGTCTTTGTGTCTTGCAGAAAGAAGGACCAGATCATTCTCTGCATCATAGGCAAGACCATTATTATGGAACCAGTCAGCTTCCTCACTTCCGTCTGAATCCATAGAAGCAGACTGTCCATCTTCCTGGCTGATGAGATCTTTCATGTCAAGCTCCCATACAACAGCACCGGTCTCGCGGTCAATTTCTACCACGTAGTCCTCAACTGTGCTTAAGTCCGGGCTGTCAGAAGCCACCAGGAGATTGCCATCCGGAAGCTCCACGAAATCGTGATGCTGGCCACCAGGAATCATGTATTCGCGGTAAATTTTTCCCAGAAGGTCGACTTCGATCATTCCTTCTTTATAATAGCTGCTCTTCAGCACATAGGATGCAGGCATGAGAAGATGCCCGTTCTCCAGCTGGTGAACTCCGAGAGTTCCGCCAATATTGGTAAAGAATCTGATATCTCCGTCCGCATCTACTCCATACAGGGTTCCCATAGTGGAGCAGACAAAAGTCAGGTTCGAATAATCGTAACTTGCCTCGCTTTTCATCTCTGTCTGGATTGTACCGTAATCAACACCTATATCTTCTGTGGTTACTTCAAAGGTAGCAGAAGTCCCATCATCCAGAGTGATTTCAACCTCTGTGGTATCATTGTTGTAAAGACCATAAATCGGGACGATATGCTCCGTTGCCTCCTCAAAAGTCCCCGTCACATCGTTCTCTGCGGATTTCCCTTTCACAGTAACAGTTCCGCCGCAGGCTTCCTCTGTGGAAAAAACGGCAACTGCACTTAAAGGGGACATTCCATATGGATTGACTACAATTAGTGCCTCATCAAGACTGTAGCCGTTTGATGCCTCCTGAAGAAGTGCTTCATCAACAGCAGTCTGCTGTGCAAACCGGTCAGTTACTTCCAGGGCTGCCGCCTGAGACTTGGTATCTGCTGTTTCTGCTGCCTCGGAATCTGCATCCCCTGCAGTTTCTGTTTCCGTCTCATCTGCAGTTTCAGTCTCTGCTGTGGCTTCTGCCGCAGGTTCTGTCTCTGCTGCAGTTTCTTCCTCTGCTGCAGTTTCTGTTTCTGCTGCAACTGTAGTAATAGAACCCGCTGTCATTGTCATCATTACAAGTATTGCAGCCAGTTCCCGATATCTTTTATTCTTCATGCCAGCCTCCTGTGCAATTTTATGATTTCTCAAACACGATCTAATACAAAATCCGCATTTTCATACCACCGTCATGGTAGCTGACGGATTGTCTGCATTTTCTATCATCCTTATAATGCGCAGTGATATTCCTCTGCCTCAAATGGATAGCTAAGCTCCAGACCTTCTGCATTCTCGTCAATCTCAAATGCGATCCAGCCCTCGTTGGAACCGAAATTCAAAGTGGTTCCTGCCATACGTGTCATACCAAGCTCTGTAATGAACTCATCATCCATTCTGCTGTATTCATTTCCTTCACTGTCAGTCAGCTTTAGATTCGCCCAGTCCAAAGTCTCCTTGCTGCCGTCTTTCTCGATCTTCAGCTTAATCATACAGAAGGTCTTACCTGCGTCAGCTTCCTTCTTGTAGTCGCTTGTCTCCACACCTGTATAGCCAAGTTCTACACTTACATTCTCAAGAGAGGAATTGATCTCCACATCTTCTACTGTAATATTCCATCCTGCTGCGGAAACAACCTCGCCGTATGCATCGCTATTTGCAGTCTTGGCTGCTGTACCAGCAGAACTGCCTGCTGCTTCTGTCTCCTTGCTGTCGGCCACCTCTGCACTGTCTGCTTCTGTTGAATCACTACTTGCAGAATCCTCACCTGTACTCTCTGCTTCTGCAGCCGTATCATCTGCCTCTGCGCTGTCTTCTTCAGCGGAATCAGTACTTGCAGAATCTTCACTTGTATCTTCTGCTTCTGTGCTGTCAGTCTCTTCCTTAGCATCAGCCTTGTCTGCGGCAGCTTCTGTCTTGGTATTCTCTTCTTTCTTTGTATCATTTGTGCCACCACAACCAGCCATTAAACCAGCCACCAGAACGGCCCCCATTACCTGTAATAAAACTTTTTTCTTCATTTTTTTACTCCCTTTATTTTTCTGGTATAACTTTATTTCCCTGGAGCATGTTTGAAATAAATATTCTGCAAAATGTGCTGGAATCATTTTTCAAACACGCTCTGGTCGTGTTATCAACTATTATAACATAGTTCCGCAATAAAGTAGAAACACTTTCTTAATATTGCCTGTAAAAATTTAAAAATTTAAAGCTTTACTGTTTCAACCATTTACAGCAACACGCTTCGCAAAATGTTACCAGTGAACAGCAGCATTACATCACTTAATTTTTATATTTTGTTCCAAATCATAAAATTCGTTCTGATATACAACATAAATCTCATAATCATCCGCTTCCATTCCCTGCAGCGGTACCGGAATGTTCTCATAGAACTTCAGGTAAGATTTCGTATGAAGACGGATGTCTGTAGTGTCATACACATAAGTATTTTTCTTTCCATGAAAAATAATCTGGGAAATCTGGTGATCATAAGCTCCTGCATAAAGCACCTGTCCGGTAAGATGTAATGTAATCTCGCCGTCTTCCAGTACCTGTTCCGGCTTCTTCTGCCAGAAGAACCAGGTCGCTTTTACAGGCTGATATAATTCTCCCATAATATAGTTGTCTTTTATTTCCATGGCTGCTGCCAGATCATTCCAGTCAATTTTCATCTCTGATGCGCGGTAATAATAGCTTTTGATGCTGAACTGATTGATCAGCTCTTCTGTATCATAGTCAAACTCATAGGTCATTCCTCTTCTTTTATCTTCAGAATCCTTCACATGACCGCACATACCAAAAATATGATTACTGTCAGCATCGTAAATAGCAGAAGAAGTGATGGTAGACCATACAGTAGGAATCTTTTTAATCTGTTTTACTGTCTTTTCTGCTTCATTTACAGCATAAACCAACAGATAAGATTCTTTTTCACCATCAAAGTATTTCAACACGTCAGACTTTCGTACTTTTACATAATGATTATCAAACATACTGACTTCTACCGTCTGGTCATCTCCATCCAGATCTGTTTCCAGCTGGTAGGCAGTATGCTGCTGGAACTGATAAACAAAATCCCCTTCCGGCTGAAGCACATATTTCTCATATTCTGTGCCTTCCCAGAATCTCGGATCGCAGAGTATCCACTGGATTTCCTTTGTCGTCCAGTTCAATTTGACTACAGATTCCAGATTTCGCGGACTGATCACAATGGTATCTGTCTCCGGCTGATAAGACACAGTGTTTAAATGGGTCCAGTCAACTCGGTCCTCATATTTCCCTCCAAAAATATCTTCCATTATCAGTTCATTTACAACTTCTCCGGTCTGTCTGTCAATTTCCTGGATTTTGTCCTCAATGTGACCTTCCAGAGAACTGGTCAGGACAAGAAGATTTCCGTCCGGCTCTTTTTCGATCACTTCATGGTGGTTTCCACCCGCCACATAGTACATGGTGTAGGCGCGTCCCAGATAATCCATCTCATAGAGATTGGTTGTCTGCGGTTTGTCCTGGGATGGCATGAAGGCTTCATTGGAAGCAACTATCATCCTGTTATTTGACAGCATGTAAATTCCAGAAGTAAATTCTCCGCTCATGTACCAACGGATATCTCCCATACAGTCATAAGCAAATGGGAAGGTTGTCCGCTGTCCATATACCATAGTCAGTTCAAATGCAGATTCACCGCTTGTTTTCACCGGTTTCACAGCATCATCCAGTTTATCCGGAAGTTCATCCGTTGTAATAGTGATTTCCTGGGAATCTGTAACCTTGCCTGATTTATCCAGAAGCTCCAGAACAACCGTGTTTTCCATTGCCGGGTAAAGACCGATCACCGGGATTCTGTGTGAAACAGCAGCTTCCACTTCTCCACTGATATCTGCGGCTTCCGTTTTTCCCTTGACCGTAAAACGCACCGCACACTCTTCTTTTGTGTCGAAAATAATCACCGCTGTCAATGGAGAAACCTGATAAGGATTCTGAATCACCATAGGCTCCTCCCAGCTGTATCCATTCTCCAGCTCGGCCTGCAGCTGCTGGTCGATTTCATAAGAGGATGCTATACGTGTGGTTTCTTTTGGAATATCTGTTTCGATCTCATTTGCAGAATCGTCCTTCTCAGTTATGTAAACCGGATTTTCCAGATTCATGGAAGCATTCAATTCCTGATCATAATATCCATATTTTTTCATTCTTTTTTCCTGGACAGAATACGGAATCTCCTGACCAGTAAGCTTCATATATGTATTATAGATTCCACGGCGCTTTTTCCAGCATAGAGCGGCAAATAACGCCAGTAAAATTAAAAATATAACTAATACTGTAATTTTTGTTTTCTTATTCCACTTTCTCATTTTCCCAAATCCCTGATTTCTGGAAGCTGAAGCCAGAACAGTACTCCGTTCTCCATATTTTGGACTCCGCAGCTTCCTTTATGTTTATTCACGATCTTTCGGACCACAAAAAGTCCAAGACCGATGTTACGTACTTCATTCTCAGATGTGACCGGTTTCTTCTTCTGGGAGGTTGTGTAAAAGCTGTCCCAGATATGCTCCATCTGCTCTTCTTTAATCCGCTCTCCATCATTGTAGACTTCCATGCGTATCTGCTTTTTCTCTTTCTTCAGAGTGATCCGGATCCGCTTTCCCTGCTCTGTGTGCTGAAACGCATTCATCAGATAATTGTTTACTGCTCTTTCCAGATACATGCGGTTTCCGTATGCGAAACAGTTCTTTTCGATTTCCTGTTCCACTTTGATCTCGTTTTTGCGGAACATGGCATCATATCGAAGAAGCAGATATTCTATCATTTCTGATACGTTTACACGACTCATTTCCATGGAACTCATCTGATTGTCCAACATGGAAAAATCAAGAAGCTCTCCTACCATTCTGGACATTTTGTCCAGTTCCTCGTGAATGGAGGAATAATAGTAGGAACGATCGATCTTATCTCCTGCGATTTCCAGCATTTCCACCTGGCTGGACACTACTGCAAGAGGTGTTTTTAATTCGTGGGAAATATTCGCCACAAATTCTCTCTGGCTTTCCAGAAGCTGATAGTCAGACTGCTTTGCTTTTTTCTCGGTACTTGCTTTACTCTTTTTTTCCAGAAAGTAACTTAATCCCACCATCAGAAGCAAAACAATTGCCAGATACAATCTGGTTCCTTCAATCACTTCCAGCACTGACTGCACATCTTTCCGCAGGTAGACATAGAATGTATGTCCATCCTGTATAATCTTCCCACGGAACATCAGAATATGCCTAGATTCCATGCGACGCTGTTCCAGAGTTCCTTCTTCTGTGTACTGGGCAATTTTGTTTTCTATGTACTTACGGGCATGCGTGGTCTTCAGAGATGATCTGGACGTATAAATCTGCTCATAATTTTCATTCGCAATTACAGTCTCAAATTTTTCTTTCTGATAATCACCAAGTGTTTCTTCGTCGTCCTCGCTAAGTTCCTCAAGATCCATGTCATGGATATCTTCATACAGCTGACGCATGATTCTGGCCTTTGATGAAGTATATATGGGATAGCAGCACACGCTATACAGCATGACTGCCACCGCAAAGGCAATAATCTGAATCCACAGAGCTTTCCCATCTCTCCAGAAATCTTTTTTAATTTTCATGGATGTCCTCCCCGAAGATGTAGCCAACGCCGTAAACAGTCCGGATATAATTGCAGCCTTCTCCCATTTTTTTCCGCAGCTGCTTCACCAGAGTGTCAATGGTCCGCACATCACCTGTGTAATCGTATTCCCACACCGCATTCAGTATGGTATCTCTGGGCAGAACAATTCCCGGATGCTCCATGAAATAAACCATCAGATCAAATTCCTTCCTGGTGGTGGGGATATGCTGCTCTTTGTAAAATAAAAGCTGTGCATTTACATCTGCCTGCAGATCGTTGTATTCCACCATAGTCCGCAGCTTCCCGGCACGCTTCAGCACCGCCTCAATGTGCATTTTCACAAGTGCCAGAGTAAAGGGCTTGGTGATATAATCGTCTGCACCTTTCTCAAATCCGCTCATCTGATCTGCCACGGCCGACCTTGCAGACAAAATAATAACCGGAACCTCCGATATTTTCCTGATCTCTTTCAATACGGTATATCCGGAAATATCCGGCAGCATAAGATCCAGAAGGATCAGATCCACCTTCTGCTTATTCTGGCAAAAATATTCCAGGGCTTTGTTCCCGGTCAGTGCTGTCTCTACTTCATAGTTCTGAATCCTCAGAAAGTCAGAAATCGTCTGTGCTAATTTCGGTTCATCCTCTACAACAAGAATCTCTATTTTTTTCACGGCTCTTTCCTCTCTCTTAAAGCCTGTCGCTAGAACGTGTCTGAAAAAGGCTTTCTGTATTTCAAACAGGCTTCAATGCTCTGTAAATCGTTGCGGTTTCCTATCAGACAGAAGCCACAATTTACTTTAATATAGTATCATGTGATTTTGATGGAAATATGAGAAAATAAGTTTTCTTTCGGCGCAGAAAAAACGAAAATGCCACAAAATCACCATTTCCTGTGACTTTGCGGCATTTTTTCTTAAGCAACCACTTCCAGATTCTGTTTTCTCATTACTCCCTAAAGGACTTCTATCTGGCAGGCTTTCATCGCTTCCAGCGCCCGCTCATGGCTCTCCGGCGTCACTCCGGCGCAGCAAAGAGAATCTACCATGATCGGTACCTCCGGCAAAAATGCTTTCAGCAGCATAGCGTTGGAAATCACGCAGATATCTGTGCAAAGCCCGACCAGTGTAATGCTGTCAATGGTCTCTGATTTATTAAATTCTTTCAGGACTTTTCCCAGAGTTTCGCTGCCAAAGGTTGGCTTATCAATGGGTCCGGACTCCAGAAGCTCTGCAATCTCCTCCCGGATCTCCCAGCCGTAGGTGCCGCGGATGCAGTGCTCTACAGGAAGCATTCTGCCCTCCTGGGTCTGCAGATAATCCCCGCCGTGAGTATCCCTGGTCGCCAGCACAAGACCATTGAAATTCTTCACTCTGTCCACCACATTAGGCACAATCGCTTCCGCCTCCGATGTTCCAAGCGCTCCGTCAATAAAATCATTCTGCATATCGATCACAACTAAAATATCCATATTTTCCCCCGTACTTCACATGTTTTTTGACAGAATTTTTCTCAATTCATCCCAAACGCCACATGTTTTTGTAAAACTTATTTAGATTAACTATACCACTTTATTGGAATTTCGTATACCGAAACGGTCAGATTTCTGAAAGATTTTAAAAATTTTCCAAACATTGCGGATAATAATGTTTTGATGAATCTCTTCGCATATAGTATAATACAATTAACAACCACAAAAATTTAACACCACTCACATACAAGGAGATTACCATGACCAAGGAGAAATTCCCTGCCCGCCAGGGACCAAGATACATTTTCTATTTTCTGATGCTCGCCATTCTTGGATGGTTCATTTTCATGCAGTTTTTCGGTGTTGATGAAAGAACTGTCAGCGAAAACTCTCCGTCCCTCCTCTATCCCGGAACCTTTACCTGGGAAAAATCTGACGGCACCACTGAAGAAATCACAGTTCCCGGTTCCTATGATGTTCCCGCAGGCGAAACCATGGTCATCACATCTACCCTTCCGTCAGATTTTGATGCCTCATCTATAGCGATTCGTTCCTCCCTGCAGGACGTAAACATATACATAAACGGCACCTTAAGAGAACAGTACAGCACCAGTAAAACCCGTCTGATTGGGAAAAATTCCGCCAGCCGTTTCATTTTCTGCTCCACCTCCCATGAAGATGCCGGAAAGGAGCTCCGCATTGAACTGACCACCTACACCTCCAACTATTCCGGTGTTGTGAACCAGATTTTTTGCGGAGATAAAGCGGACATCTGGCAGTTGATCTTTAACCATTACGGACTGGCCACTTACATCGCATTTTTCACCCTGTTTGCAGGACTGACCACCATTCTTTTCAGCCTTACCCTTGGTTTTGTGTACCACACAAGCTTTGACATGGAATATCTTGGCTGGTGCATGATAATGGGAGCAACCTGGATGCTGGGCGAGTCCAAAATCCGCCAGCTGCTGATTCCAAACTCATCTGCCCTGGCTTCCTTGTGCTTCGTTATGATTCTCCTTGGACCGATTCCCCTTCTGCTTTATGCAGACAATGTACAGCACGGACTTCACCGCAGGCTTTATCATATTGTAATCGGAATCTCCCTGCTGAATTTTACAGTCTGCTCTATTCTGGCCATAGCAAATATTGCAGACTACATTGAAACCCTCCCCCTGGGGCAGATCATACTGATAGGTACTTTCCTGATGGTGTTTATCCATCTTTGCCTCTACATCCGAAACAGAAAAAAAAGCCTCAGACCATCTTCTGCTCCTGGCTCATTTGCTCATTTTGCTTTGCGTTGCTGCTGAATGTATCTCTGTATATTTTGTCACATCCCTGTCCGGTCTTTTTATCGGCATTGGAATGCTCATTCTGCTGTTTGTCAACATTGTCCGGACTCTTCGAAGCATCCAGCGTATAGAGAATGAGCGCCAGCAACAGGAACTGGAACGCAAACAGAAGCAGACAGAGATCCTTTCTCTGCAAATGATGCAGACTTTGTCCACCACTATCGAGGCCAAGGACGAGTACACCCGCGGACATTCCTACCGGGTTGCAGAATATGCCGCACTTATTGCAGCCGAGCTTGGATGGTCTTCAGAGGAAATCCAGCAGTTAAAGCACGCCGCTTACCTTCACGATATTGGAAAAATTGGTATTCCGGATCTGATCTTAAACAAGCCCTCCAGACTTACAGATGACGAGTATAATCTGATAAAAAAAACATACCGTCATCGGTGCAGAAATACTGAAGGATATTACCTTTGTCCCTCATATTGTTGAAGTGGCCAGAAATCATCACGAACGGTATGATGGAAATGGATATCCAGACGGGCTTTCCGGTGTCGAAATTCCCATTCATGCACGCATCACCGCAATGGCAGACAGCTATGATGCCATGAATTCCCGCAGAATTTACCGAAATGCACTTCCTCCGGAAATGATCCGGGAGGAAATCAGTAAGAACCGCGGAAAGCAGTTTGACCCGGAAATTACAGATGTATTTTTAAAGCTATTAGATGAAAAGCGTGTTGTTCTCCACAATATCCGCACACAGGAAATAACAGCTCCACCAGAGGCTGACCACACCATTAACAAATTCATTTCAGAAGTAGTCAGCACCATAAAGAACCAGGAGGATTCAAAGAATTATGATTTCCTGACCGGTCTTCCTATGAGAAGCCTTGGAGAGCGGCTTATTGCAGAATTCATGCAGGAACATAACGGCTGTCTTATTTTCCTTGATATGGATAATCTGAAAAAAATCAATGACGTTTATGGACACATGGCCGGTGACCGCGCCTTAAGGAATCTGGGAACCCTGCTTTCACGCTATACAGCCAACGGTATTGCCTGTCGTCTTGGTGGAGATGAATTTCTTCTGTTTCTGCCAGACATAAGTGCTGAAAATGTGTCGAAACTAACGACACGGCTTTTCCACCACTTCCATTCCATCGCAGAAGCTGATCCTGAAATCAAAGATGCTGCTCTGTCTGCCGGTTTGTATATGTGCACTACCAGCGATACCTTTGCAGACTGTTATTCCAAAGCAGATAAGGCATTATACAATGTAAAGCAAAATGGTAAAAATCACTTTTCCTTTTATCATCAGATCAGTCATTCCTCTTCCGATTCACCAGGTACTGCCAGGGATCTTCAGCAGGTGGCAGACGCGCTTCGCAAAAGTGGCAGCTATGCAGGTGCTCTTGAACTGAATTACCGGGATTTTTCCAGGCAGTATGAATATATGCAACAGCTCATTATCCGAAGCGGAGGCCGCTGCTACCTGGTAATGCTCACACTGGAAGCCACTTCGGACACTCCCGCTCATATTGAAGAAATTGAGCAGACACTTTCCCATATGGAACAGGCTATCCAAAACACCATCCGGCGTGTGGATATCTGTACCAGATACAGTTCCATGCAGTATCTGATCATCCTGTTTCAACCGGTTGAATCTCAGATTCCCAATATTATGGAACGTATTTTTATGCAATACTATAGAAAGGCAAAAAGCACTAACTTTCTGCCCACATATAAATATCTGTCTATGGCAGAAAATAATATGGATACAAATCAAAAATAAAAGCTTCTGACAGATACAGGATTTTTCAGTCCTGTGTCTGATTCAGAAGCTTTTATTTTTGGGGGATGACCATATCACTTTGAATATTTCTCTACTTTTTCCTCATACTCTTCCTGACTTGTTATCTCATGCTTCACAATATGCCCATGGTTCTTTTTCTTTGCAGTCAGATTCCTGCCAGGTCTTGGTGCATACTGATCCTCCGGAATCTCCAACGCATTTGCCACTGCATGAATAACCCCATTGCTGCTGTAGGTTGCTCCACTTACTGCATCTACATTCAGACTCTGCTCAGCCTTCATCTGTTCGATTACAGCTGGTGCTGCCCTGAAAAAGTATTCCTCTGTATCACAATAGGAAAGAATGGAAATATCCGTTACCTTCTGTTTTTCAACTGTAACCTGAACCTCCACATCCCCTCGAAATGCATCGGCCGAGCCGGTATAAATGCCATCTGTCAGATTCTGAAAACGTCCAGCCTCTATAAAGGATTGCTTATCTTCAGATTCTTCCTGTTCAGGTTTCTTCCCTTCACCTTCGTCATTTCCCAGTGCTTTATTCACAGCTTCAATCAAGCCGTTACTGCTGTAAGTCGCTCCGGAAACTGCATCTACATCTGTATTCTGCCTGCTGATCATCTCCTGGAAAATCCTGTTTTTCGCTCTCTCCATATAAGACTTACCATCTGCATAATCATCCAGTACAAGCTCCGTTATCTTCCCATCGGCAACCTTTACCGTAACCGTCACCTTGCCTCTGTAGCCCTCACCGGTTCCTGTGTAAATACCATTCTGAAAGTTACCTCCAGCATCATTTTCTGCGGTTTTTTTCACTGAATCTGCCGTTTTCTCTTTAGCCAGATTTCCTGCTATAAGGAGCTGTGACACCATGATGGTAGCACAGGTAACGCCCACTCCGATCAGCACTCCATATCTGCTTCTAAAGTGCGCATTCCCTTTCGGACACCAGCTTACACACTTCTGACAGCTGATACATTCTCCTCCGGCAATCCTGTCTTTCTTCGTAAGATCCATCCCCATGGTGCATTTCGAGGTACATAAATGACACTTTCCGCACTCTTCCCGCGGCTTATCAATTTTCAGGAAAGATGTCTGTGAAATCAGTGAATAAATTGCTCCCATAGGGCAAAAATATCTGCAAAAAAATCTCTGTACAAACAGTGAGCCAATAAAGATTAAAAGAAGCAGAACTCCTCCAACTGAAAGCAAAGGCTTCAATCCTGGCCAGTGTCCAAATGAAACATACTGCCCAAACACCTGCCACGGGCCGGCTGTTTTCACAGCTGTTACACCACTCCATATGAATATTATAAAGTAAAAAAGCACTGCATACTTGGCAAATCTGAATATCCGGTCAGCCTTTTTCAGGTTTCTTTTTCCCGGAAATAATGCCCGCAATCTGTGTGATCCAAGCCATAGCAAATCCTGCACTGCTCCAAAACTGCAGAAAAATCCACAGAAAAACCTTCCCACAAGTACTGTTGCCGGCACAGTTGCCAACAGCATCCATACCGAATACTTCACACTTTCCCATGAAATATTTCCCTTGTATATGCAGGAAACAATATTTCCCACAGCTGCGAATTCCCCTTCAAATAAGCCCGGAATTAAAGCGAAGGACAATATCTGGATAACCACTTTGATCCAGTTGATTTTCTTATTTTTCAGAAAGTTTTTTCTGTTCATTCTTTATACTCCTTAGAGCGGGTCTGAAAAAGACTCTAATACAAGTCTTCGATTGTAAGCAGCACCGCATTTTCTCGCGCCGCCCTTTCCTTTACTGACTCTGTGAAACCAGATTTGCTGAAAAACATAAGATACTTTTCCTCTGCATTTTTAAACATTTCTGCAGCCATAACCAGGTCATCATACTCTTCCATAGGCATTGGTTTATTTCGAAACTTACATTCACAGAGCAACACTTTCTTTCCCGTTTTATCAAACGCAAGTATATCAACATCATCCTGCGCTTTTATCAATAGATTATTCCCCCACCATTTTCCCATTTTATATGGAATAAACGGAAGTTTCTTCGCAGGAAAGCTCCAGGCCCAGCATGGAATAATAATTCTGATTTGTAAAAAGGAATCTGTACCAGAACTTATAATAATTATCTGTTATCTCATAAATCCCTTTTTTACTTGTTTCTGGCTCGGTACAGGGAACACACTTCTCAATTAATCGCAGAGTCTGCAATGTAAGCATATATTTGCTGCACTTGCTTTTCTCTTCATGAATTCGATCTGCAATCTCACGAATCTTATTACATCCATTGGAAATCGCCTCTAAAATGGAATTGTATACCGAAGGCTCTCTCAATTCAATCCTCAAAAGTGTCTGGGGTTCATCATTCAAAAAAGTCCCTTCCGTAAGCAGATTATTTTTTATATTTTCCTCCAGTGAAATCTCAGAGGAAAACGCCTCCAGATGTCATTGAAGGATTCGATTCTGCCAGAAAAGGAAACTCATCAATAATCAATACCAATTTTTCGTCTGAAATTTTTCCTGTAATATATTCAAATGCAGCTTCCCAATTTTGAAAAGAAGATATAAAAGAGCCTTCGAAAAATGTTTGCACCATCTTGGAAAAGTCCAGAAGATTCAAAGAATCATTCTTCTCTGTGCAGAAAAAAACAGGGCTTTATGTCTGCCGGCAAATTCTCTTAAGCAGCCTCCTCGTTGTCAAATCATAAGCGCCGTAAACAAAATATACTGCTTGCAGTAGTATACTTATAAATAGTATATTTTATTCTGTGATATTTTCAATCGATTTTCCATATTATTTTAAGAAAATATGTTCGCCAGTTTCCATATCCTCTACATCCAGGTAAATTGCCCTGCACTTTTGGGGCAATTCTTCCATGTGCATAAGCTCAAGCCAGTTTTTGTTCCAGTCGGTGTGCCAGTGACCGAAATACCAGTGTTTGAAAGATCTGCCCTTCTTGTCGCCGCTGCCATCTGCAAGCATCTCATTAGTCTGGTTCAACTTGTCACATACCCATTGAAAATAGTTCTGAAGGGGTTCTTCTTCCCTGGCTACGTGGTAGCAGCCAAGCGTTTTCACTCGGTATAATGGGCAGGTGTGTGTGATCGCATAGTCTACTTCATAATCTTCTGCTTCCAGATTCTTATTGGAATTGGCGTAATCAGAGTCTGTAGGAAGCTTTTTGGCCATCATCGCAATGTAGTCTCCATTTTTTTCTGCAGCTGGTAATAATTACTCTCTTTTCTTCATATACATTGTTTTGCGTCCTGCGCCAGTTCGTATTATAGCACCCTCATCAACCAGTTTTTTTAATGCTGATTCTACTGAGGAACTTCCAAGACTAGGACATGCAACCAGTGCATCATGTTTCGAAAACTTTCCGAGCGTGTTTTCTGAATATGTCTTTACAACATCATATGCCTTGCTTTTTTTTCCTGTTTTTTCAGCTAATACTATTCTTGCCTCAAACTCTCTATAGCACGATAGAATAATTCCTAACATATATTTAATAAATGGCTTGGGATCATTCTCTCCCTCATACCAGTTTTGATCCGCATTTTGCAAAACTTCATAATATGTTTCTTTTGTATCCGCAATAGCTTTTTCTATACTGATATACTGTCCAACAATATATCCACTTCGATATAGGAGCAATAATGTTAATAGTCTGCTCATTCGTCCATTTCCGTCATTGAAAGGATGAATACATAGAAAATCTAATATAAAATTAGGTATCAGAATGAGCGGATCTACAATACCATCCCCTATAGCTTTGTTATACTCATTGCAAAGTCGTTCTACTGCATCTGGGGTTTCGTAAGGTTCTAATGGCTTAAACAACACCACTTTCTCTCCATTTTCAAGCATCATATCAATCTCATTTGGAGTGGTCTTATATTTACCAGCATAAGAAAATGCAGTATGTTTTAACATCTCACCGTGAAGCTGCAAAATATAATTACTTCGAACAGGAATTGCTTCGTAAGCTTCATGGACAATATTTAGGACATTACGATATCCAAGTATTTCTTCTTCATCTCTATTCCTGGGCGTTGTTTTATCTTCCACAAGCTGTTTTAATCTTGCATTTGTTGTCACAATACCTTCTATCTGATTCGAACTTTCTGTACTCTGTATTTTCGCAATTTCAATCAGGCGATTAAGTTCAACGGGCTTTTGTCTTAGATACAGATCTTGTTTTCCTTTATACTCATGGATTTGTGCAACATATGCCAGAATCTCATTATCCCAGGTCCTTTCCTTAAGTTTGGAATAATCAAATACTCTCATTCCAACTCCTTTCTCCCAAGCTTCTTTTCTTTCTCCCAATATTGGTGCATTTTTGGGAGATATTCAAATATGTTGGGATAATAATATTATTGTCCTTTTTTCTTATCCTTTCAGCAACTGCACTGCCCCGCCACAGACCTTTTCGTGCACATATGCATCTCTGAATTTAATTTAAAGCTTATACTCTTCAATCATGCATTCATGTACTTTCGTTCTCTTATTATAATTCACTCCAACCAGAAGTGCATTTCCAGCATATTCTTCCAGACTTCTGCAATATTCTTTTCTTTTAATCTGGCTGATTGCCCCATCTGCACTCTTGTCCCATTTCAGCTCTACCACAAGTGCCGGTTTATCCTGAAATTTCTTACGTGGAATAAATACAATATCCGCAAATCCCTTTCCGCCAGCCAATTCCCTGTGCATTGTATAAAAATTCCTTGCAGCATATAAAGCAAGAGAAATCGTATAACTCAAGGCATTTTCATCATTATACTGAATATGAGACGTTTCAAAATGAGCCAGTTGTATTCCTTCCGCAACCTGTTGTGGCCGTCTCTGCCAGATTGCATTTAACGTGTCAGCAGATTGCTTCAGCGCAATTGATACCTCGCCCCAGTCCGATGCAGCTACACTGTTAACATACTCATTTCGCACTTCATTATTCGGAATCTTCACCACCTTATTCTCCGAATCATAAGCCAGATACCCCAGATGAATCAACAATGTCAATACATCATCCTCTGTTCGGAAGGTTGTCATATCGTTGGTAAAACTTCCCGTATTAACCGGAATCCTTTCCCCTGCAATCATGCTCAAAACATCATCCTTCAGGCCATCAAAATTCATATCAATATAAACCTGCAGGGCCTCGAATGTTTCCGTCTGATTCCAGTAATTCTCTATTTTTCCGAAGAGCATACTGTTTACAACAGAACGCGGACTATAAACAGATGCCGCCATAAAAAATGAATATCCATCATACCAGGCTTTTACTTCTTCCATATCCATCCTGTATTTATGGCACAGATATTCCACTTCCACCTCAGTAAAACCCACATACGGTGCAAGAGGGCCTGGATTTATCATGGAAAATTCATCAAACATATTTAATGCAGAATGGGTTCCATATTTCTTTATTGGCAAAATACCCGTCATATACGCTAAGTGAATACATGCCTTATCTTTCAGCAAGTCTCTCAGGAAATCCAGGTATTTCTCCTGTGCTTCCTTATTCTGCCTGAACTCCCTGAAAATACAGTCCCACTCATCTATAATAACAACAAATGGACACTTCTCAGTCTCATAAATATCCTGCATGGATTCCACCAGATCCGTATCGTCAAAATAATCCACATCCGGATATTCTCGCTTCAGATCCCGCAAAACAAGTTTTTTTACCCGGTCAACCAATGCTTCAACACTATCGCTTCTACTCAGAAACTCCTGCATATTCAAAAAAATGGTATTATACTTATTTCTGTACTTTTCAAAATCAGGACTCTCGGATATTTCAAATTTGGAAAATATTTCTCTGGAATCACAGCCTCTGCTGTAATATGCCGTAAGCATATTCGCAGCCATGGATTTTCCAAACCTCCGCGGGCGGCTGACGCAGACATATCCCTGCACTGTATTCATTACCCGATTCGTGTATCCGACCAAACCAGTTTTATCTACGTAGATTTCAGAATTTACGCTTTTTTCAAAGCTCTCCATTCCCGGATTCAGATATCTGCCCATGGTTACCTCCTGTGTCCTTATCCGTTTCCATATTCTTATAGCGTAAGTATATAACATTTTTTTGCTTTTGACTACCTTAGAGCCTGTTTGAAAAGGATTTTCGCAAGATGTGCGCCACACTTTGATCTCCATTCTCTTTTTAGAATGTGTTTGAGAAAGGATTCGTCTATAAACTTCATTTCGCAAAGTTTAATTACACCATCTTTTCTGATATCTTGTTGCCGTAAACATTAAAACAATATTACAATTATTCTTTCACACTATTCTTGCCATGTAGTTCCTTATCTTGCTTCAAAAAACATTTCTGTTCCAGAAGATTTAACTGTTATAAGCTTTGATAATTCCAATGTAACCAAATTGTATGATTCAACCCGAGTTCCTAGTATTAACCACCCGAAAGAGAAGCTTGGAGAAATGGCTGCAAATTTATTGCTTCAATATATTGAAGCTCCTACATCTATTCCTTCCGGACATCCGCAAATTATTTTTCCAGTTTCCAAAGAACAAGAACTTACAATTTTAAACGGAACAATAAACTCTGATTTTTTATAACATCTTTCGTTTTAAAATTTCAAAATTATATTTTAAAAGTTAAAATAACCCATACCGCACAAAAGGCAATGAACCATTTCTGGTTCATTGCCTTTTATTTTACCTACACTGTAATTGTAAATAATAACAATAAAATTTTTCTCCTTCTCCTCAAAAGGAGCCATAATGCTCCACCTCAATTTGACCTCTACAGCCGTAACCCTTTAATATCTTTAATCCGTGATAAGATCGTATTGCAGCTACAGCTGATAATGCCGGGCAGTGTATCAATGACGTTGTGCAGGAAGTGCTCCATTTCATCACTTGATGAAGCAACAGCATGTACATGCAATTTGTCTCTTCCTGTGACACGGTAAATCTGTGTGACTGTATCATCTTTGTATAAGATATCCGTCACCTGTGACAAATGCTCTGGTTTTATTTCAATTTCAAAATAACTGGATACAGCACCACTGATTTTTTGAGGATTTATTATTGTTGTATATTCTTCAATTATCCCCTTTTTCTCCATAGCCTGAATCCGGGCTTTTACTGCCACTCTGGAAATGCCGGTTTCTTCACCGATATCCGAGTAGGAGATACGTGCATTTTCTATAAGTAACTGGATAATCTTCTGATCCAGTTCATCTAAATTATCCAGGTACATAAGTGCCCTCCTGTAAAATAATATCCGTCAGCTTTATTCGATTTCCCAACCAGCTTTACGGCACAATCTCAAGCCAGTAGCCATCTGGATCTACGATGAAATAAATTCCCATTGCTTCATTTTCGAAGCAAATGCACCCCATCTCTTTGTGCTTCTTGTGCGCTGCCTCGTAATCCTCTGCCTGGAATGCCAGATGGAATTCGCATTCACCCAGATTATATGGCTGTGGATGATCCTTAAGCCAGGTAAGTTCCAGCTCAAAATCACTTACATCGTTGCTCAGATACACGATGATAAAATCATCGGTAGTCTTTCTTCTCACCTCGTGCAGATCAAGGGCCTCGTTGTAAAATTTAATAGATTGGTCCAGGTCTGACACATTATAGTTTTCGTGAATCATCTTAAATTTCATACTTCTTCTCCTTTTGTACATTCTGTGTTTTTAATGCGTGACTTATATTGCGGATATTCCGTAATGAACCGCTTAATTACACTGGCATCATTCCAGTAATGCATTGGAAAAATGACATTGCAATCTACATTTTTAAGGAAATACAGGATCCCGTCGGCATAGTGATCTCCCTGCCTCGGATCTAAGGGAACAAATGCAGCATCAAAATGCATACCCTTAATTTTCCTGATCTCTGCACGATATGCAGAAGTAAGTCTCTGGTTGTCAGCTTTCAGCTCACCATCCCAGTACCAGTCGTTTAAGTCGCCGGCATGATAAATGGTGCCTTCCTTTGTTTTGACAATGAATGCGACACCACTATCGTTAGACAGCAAAGTATCAACTTCAGTGCCATTATCCAGATTATAAGTCTGATCATGATAAACATATGTGATCTTCAGATCCGATAAATGATTCCTTTTTCGTATATCATTCGCCAGGACTGCCTGATAAGTCATCCCCATATCTTCAAGAATCCCAAAGATTTGTGGGTTAAAATGATCCTGGTGGAAATGACTGCAAAAAACGATTACTTCTTTTTCCTTGTCAAGGTTCGATAGTTCACCCTTATAATAATCAAAAATATAGTAGCAGTCTCTGGTCTCAATTAAAAACCCACTGTGGTTAATGTAAGTAACTTTCATGATACCTCCTTCATTTCCCGCGTTCTCTTTCAGCTATTTCTGAAGCAACACGTCAAATGAAAAACATTTTCTTATAGCATGTTTAAAAAAAGCTTTCTGCAAAATACAGCCAGATACTATAGACTTGATGATCTTCTGAGCGCCACATAGGATATTAAAAAGTTCGCAAACCAACCTGCTGGTACAGCAAGCCAGACGAATTCAATGCCAAAACGCGGTGCAAAAATCAAAGCAACAGACAGGCGAATCGCCAAATTCACCATATTTGCAATGAGGAACGGGCGCATGATTCCCAGACCACGAAGGACTCCATCGGTTGCCATTTTGATTCCCATAAAAATGAAGAAATAACCAAGCCATCTCATATAATCCCCGGATACCTGATAGGCCAGAGCGGTTCCGTCCTTACCAAGAAACAGCGAGGAAATTTGCGTATGCAGCGTTTCAATAACGATGAAAGCAAGTGCTGCAAAGCACACATCCAGCACCAATGCAGCCTGGTAGCCTTTTTTGATACGCTGGGGTTTGTTTGCGCCGAGATTCTGTGAAACATATGGCGAAACTGCATTGCCGATAGATACAAAAATCAGGGAAAAAACATTCTCGACACGCATCGTCGCCGCATATCCCGCAAGTGCCTGTGTGCCGAAAGGATTTACAACTGCCTGCACGATCATCATACCAATAGACACTGTAGACTGCTGGAGAACTGATGGAACCGCAATCTGAAGCATGGAATGCAGCTCTCGCCAGTCAAATCGTTGAAAAGAGCTCTTATATCGTCGCATCCGATATAAGAAAATCAGAAGCGAAAACACGGCGGAAATTCCTTGTGCAATTAAGGTTGCAAGCGCCGCACCGAACACGCCGAGATCAAGACCAGCCACCATCCAGAGATCCATAAAAATATTTAAGACTGACGAAAATATCAGGAGTCCCAGTGGAATTTTTGATTCGCCTATGGAAGTAAACATCGTTGAAAGAATGTTGTACATAAACAAAAAAGGAAAACCCACGAAATAGACCCGCAAATACAGCACTGCATCGTCCAGTATATCGGCAGGGGTTTGTAACGTGCTCATCATCCAATGGGAAAAGCAAAAGCCAAAAATACCAAGGACTATGCTTAGAATTAAAAAGCTAAGCAAAGACGTTGACACGATGGTTTTCATTTTTCCATACTCCCTGGCACCGAAATAACGGCTCACGAGCACACCGGCACCCACACCGGCACCCAGTGCCACACAAATGAAAACATTGGTCAGCGCTGCACAGGCACCGACAGCTGCAAGTGCAGAGGAACCCACAAACTGACCGACGATAATGGAGTCAGCCATATTGTATATTTGCTGAAAAAAGCTGCCGAGAATCATCGGCACTGCAAAAACCGTCAGCGCTTTAAGCGGCGCATCTGTGATTAAATATTCATCTTTTGACATTATCATATGCCTCCACAGGTTTCATAATTTCATTTATTCTTCCCTTCATAAAAATTTATTTGTTTATTCGAAATGTAAGTTTTAAGTTACGTTCCGAAGCAATTATATGTAGTTGCAACTAATAAGTCAAGTCGCCGTTTACTCTGAGTTACTGGTCACTCCGTGACCAGTAACTCACTTCGCGATGCACAGAAATCATGCATTCGCATGATTTCGCGCTGAGATTCTCGGGTTTTCTGTGAACCTTGTTCACAAAAAACACCTCGCGGAACGTTACCAGTGAACAGTAACACCAATATTTCACCTTATATATTTTGCTATCACCGGTAAAAGTACATTCATATCAATTGGTTTTGCCACATGATCATTCATTCCCATGGATATCGCCTTCTGTCTGTCCTCTGCGAAGGCGTTTGCTGTCATTGCAATAATGGGGATGGAGGCTTTCTTCTCATCTTTCATTCTGCGTATCCTGGCTGCAGCATCATATCCATCCATCACCGGCATCTGAATGTCCATAAGAATCATATCATAATATCCGGAATCTGCTTTCTCCAGCTTATCCAGACACTCTGCTCCATCTTCCGCACGGTCTGTAATGATCTTTTGTTCCACAAGCAGTTCTATCGCGATCTCTGCATTCAGATCATTATCCTCTGCAAGAAGAATACGTTTTCCTTCCAGCTTTTCTAATACATCTGGCTGTTCAGATATCTGATCCCTATATACATCCGCTTCTGATGCCATATCAAAAGAAATATCTACCGTGAATTTTGTCCCGACACCTTGCGTGCTTTCTACCTGGATGCTTCCGCCCATCAGCTCAATCATGGATTTTACAATAGGAAGGCCCAGTCCTGTACCAGCGACCTTGTTCTCTGTGGTTGTATGCTCTCTGGAAAATTCTTCAAAGATATGTGGAAGATATTCCTCACTCATGCCAATACCTGTATCTTCACAGGTAAAAATAAACCGGGCTTATATAGAAAATATTCCCCCATTAATGCCTGAAAACAAAAGGAGAACAGCCGATACATATGTTCGAACTGTTCTCCTACATTACTGTTCGCTGGTAATGTTCTTTGTACTCATACCGTTCCGTATCTATATAACTTCTTTCTAATCTATTAGAAGAAGTATATTTTTAAATAAAATTTGAAGATACTTTCGTTTCTGCAAAAGTCATTTCCGCTTATATCACTTTCATAATATCACAGACAGTTACGTTTGTCACATAAAAGTTCAAATAGCTGTGATGCGCTTCTTTGCATATCCTTTTCCGGCCGTTGCCGTTATACCTGTCGCTTTCAGCACAGCATTATATTTTTTTAAAAACTCATAATCTGCTCTTCGTCAAGTCTTTTAAGAATTTCGCATGCCAACTTAACCGCATTATCAAAATCAGCATAAGCTGAAATCCCGTAATGTGTGTGCGCATAGCGAACCGGAACACCAATAACAATGACCGGAACTGCTTTTTCAGTCAGATGTATAACTGCACCATTGGTTGAACCCGCACTGCGAACTGCATCCTGAACCGGGATGCCAAGCTTTTCTGCCAGATCAAGCGCATATCTCTGGTAACGTGGATTGGTAATCATGCGTGAATCAATGTGACGAAGCATCGGACCACGCTTAATAGCAGTCTGAACCATATACTGCTCAACGCACGTATCATCTGCCGGGCAGCCTTCAAAAACAATTGCGATATCCGGCTTAATTACCTGTGCTGTCACAGTGGCACCACGTACACCAACTTCTTCCTGTGCTGCACAAGCGCCAACAATATCCACATTCAAATCCTGACCAGCCAGAGTATGCATGGTCTTAAGAATTGCCGCACATCCCAGACGACAGTCAAAGCTCTTGCCCACCATCAGATCTGTGGTTTCTGAATATGTAAATGTCACATCCGGCACTACCGGTTCACCGATACGAATACCGAACTTTTCAACCGCCTCTTCTTTAGAAACAGCGCCAACATCTACCGTGATATCTTTCATATCCAGAGGTGCTTTACGCTCCTGCTCTGTCATGAAATGCGGAGGCTTGCTGGCAGTAATACCTGGAATATATTCTCCAAATCGGTTACGGACCAAAACTTTATGAGCCGGAATATTGTGGTTCACCCAGCCTCCGAGCTGAATGATGCGGAGAGTTCCGTTCGGGCATATAGCCTGCACCATAAAACCAACCTCATCACTATGTGCATCAAGCTGAACAACCGGACGTTTGCCGTTATTTTCTTTACGGCGGATATATAGGTTGCGCATGCGATCTTCTGTAATTTCTCCGAGTCCTTCTGCATAAGGACGAATTGCAGCAACCACTTCATCTTCGAAGCCTGATGTACCGTTTGCATTTGAAATTGCTGCAATCATTTCCAACGTTGTTTTTTTATCCATTCTGACACCTCTTTATGAAAGTTTTAGCTTCTTGAGCTCAACATCTACTTATATGATTTTATATGTTATATTTAACTGTCAATAATCTCCAGTTCCCCTTTTGGATTGACTTTTTTCTGACAATAAAGATTTTTTCGAGTCTCGCTTGATAAACCAAGTATATTCCAGGCCAATATGATTGTCAACAAATCCAACTCGATGTGGTAAATTTCGTGAACTTCTTATAGCGCAAAGAATGCTATGCAAAAATCAATAACGCCGAGTAGGATTTATTATAATCCCGTATCGGCGTTATTGAGTGTAATTATCTCATTATTACAGATTTTTTATAACCTATTGTGTCAGATACTATAGACTTGACACGACATTTATTGGATTTCCGCTTGTGACATCATTTCTTTCACTAATTCATAATTACTTGTCCAATATTGTTCGGAAATAAAATAATGTGCTTTTTAGGCTCAGTCCATCTTTTATCCCCAAATATACAATCAGAAATGGCAGCATGAGCATGCATACTCGGATCCATATCTTTTTTCTCGTCTATCAATTATCATGATGGATTTGTATTCTGCAATGTAGAATGCCTTTAACATCTGGAACGTGATCTTCACAAAGTATTCGATCAGTCTGGACATGACTGGACCATGAAAATAAAAGACACCAACCGAAGTCAGTGTCATTTCTTCAATCTTTCTATTCTCTCACACAAATATCTCATACATTCCCACCATCACTGGCATGGTCACAATTGACAGCAGTGTCGTAAGTACATACAATGAGCTCGCATATGCCGCATCTTTATCATATAGTTGCGCCATGGATGTCACAGTTGCACAAGCAGGTGTTATGGATGCAATATATACAGTCAGGAGAATCTGTTTGGAATCATTTATTCCTGCAAATGTATGAATCAGTTTCATTAGAATCAGTACAAATATTGGATAAACAATCAATCGCAATACTGTTGAAAGATAGTTTCTTTTTTTAGTAAATACAATCTTAAGAGGTACGTCCGCAATAACCATTCCGGCAAGCAGCATTCCGATCGGACCAATCATATTATTCATCATATCCATGACATCCTGCACTCCCGAAGGCATCTGGATTCTGCAGACAAACAATATCACTCCTACTATGATTGAAATAATATTTACGTTCAGAAATACTTTTTTCCACTCTAATCTATCTTCTTCGCAAAGCATATTTTTGCAGTGTGTCCAGATCAGAATCAGCTGTACCGCAATATAAGCACTGGAATAAATAACGTACTCCTGTCCAAGCAAATCCTGTACCAGCGGAATTACCAGTATCCCGGCATTTGAATAAATAACAGTTGCACGCTCAATCGTATCCAGCTGTAATACTTGTTTTAATATTGTGGTAAGTATCAGAAATAAAACATGTACCAGAACTGCTGCCGCACATGCCAGGAGCAGTCTTTTTTTTACATCTGGCGTATAGTCCACCTGAAATGCGTCGATAATTACGCATGGAATAACCAGATAAACCATGACTACAGATATGCTTTTACTCTCCGATGACTTCATAAGGCCGGCTTTTACAACCGCATATCCCATAAGCATGATTGCAAAAAGCTTTGCAATCTCTTCCATTAGTAATAAACTGATTTGCATATTTTGTCCCTTCTTTTCTGATGTCTGTTATTTTTAATTATAGCATGCTTTGTCCAGCTACTTGCAGGTCTCCTACGCTGTCTGTGACGGAAGCTGTTTATACCACAGCTCTCCCTTCCATAGTTGGTTTCTTATTTCCAGCTATAAATCTCTACTCATTCGTAAAAAATTATAAGAAAATCCCCGGCATACTGCGGACGTTTCCTTGAAGTAAAATCTATTGTTGTCACACGTCCTTGCTATCCCTATAATAAGTTATGCCGGGGAGAATTGTCTATCTTATTAAATTGTATTTTTTAAATACGGGCTACGCCGGTTCTCTTTGCTGCCTCCGCAACTGCTTTGGCTACCGCCGGTCCTACCCTCTTATCGAATGCCTTCGGAATGATATATTCCGGAGAAAGTTCCTCATCTGCGATCAGATTTGCAAGTGCTTCAGACGCTGCCAGCTTCATTTCATCATTGATCTCTTTTGCTCTCACATCAAATGCGCCACGAAAGATTCCTGGAAAAGCAAGTACGTTGTTGATCTGGTTCGGGAAATCACTTCTTCCTGTGGAAACAACTTTTGCTCCGCCAGCCTTTGCGTCATCCGGGAAAATCTCCGGAGTCGGGTTTGCACATGCAAAAACAATTGCATCCTTATTCATGGTCTTAACCATCTCTGTTGTAACGGCACCAGGTGCGGAAACACCGATAAATACATCTGCGCCGACCAGCATATCTGCCAGAGAACCTGCTTTCTTATCCAGATTGGTCACCTTGCTCATTTCATCTTTGACTGGATTCATTCCTTCCGGACGTCCCTCATAGATTGCACCCTTTCTGTCACAGAGTGTGATGTTCTTAAATCCGGCTGTGAGAAGCAGACGAGCGATAGAGATTGCTGCTGCTCCTGCTCCGTTCATTACAACATGGACATCCTCTTTCTTCTTGCCAACAACTTTAAGTGCATTGGTAAGACCTGCCAGTGTGATGATCGCAGTACCATGCTGGTCATCATGGAAGATCGGAATATCACATTTTTCTTTCAGTTTCTTTTCAATTTCGAAACATCTCGGTGCGGAAATATCTTCCAGGTTTACTCCACCAAAGGAACCGGAGATCATATAGATTGTATTTACAATTTCGTCCACATCGTTGCTTTTAATGCAGAGTGGAAATGCATCTACATCACCAAATGCCTTGAAAAGGACACATTTACCTTCCATAACCGGCATTCCGGCTTCTGGTCCAATGTTTCCAAGTCCAAGAACAGCAGAACCGTCTGTAACTACCAGACACATGTTCCATCTTCTTGTGAGTTCGTAAGATTTGTTTACATCCTTCTGGATTTCCAGACAAGGCTGTGCAACTCCAGGTGTATAAGCAAGTGACAGATCATCCTTATTTTCTACAGGTACTCTTGTTACAACTTCAATCTTACCTTTCCATTCTCCATGCAGTCTTAAAGATTCTTTTGCATAATCCATTTCTATTGTCCTCCCTGGTATCTTAAATTATGTGAAACCGTATGATTCGGCTGCCTCTATTGTTACTGTGAACAGTTGCCTTCTAATCTATTAATAATTTCCTGTAAAGAATTTGCTATCTTTTGGAAGCTCATATCCGTCAAAATATTTATCAAAGTCAAGTTTGAGATATCCACACAGATTAGCAAGTTCGACCATCGTATTATCGTTTACAGGTAATCCATGCTCTCTTCTTTCTTTTTCTGCCAAAACTTCTTTTTCACCATGTGTATAAATACGTTCTTTGCCTTCTGCCTTCGGACTTTCTCTCAAAGCTTCCAGGTATTCTGAAAAATGTCTGCGGATTGCCTGAGGATCACCAAATGCAGCCGGATCGATTGCCATGAATCCATGACAGATTCCAGTTTTATCCGGGAATGTGCAGCAATGATCCGAAGTAACACCCATGGAAAGAATGGAACTGAACAGTTCACATAACATACCATATCCATATCCCTTGTGGCTTCCTGTAACCTCTTCATTTCCACCAAGGGGCATGATTCCGCCGCCCTTCTTTGCAACAATATTGGCAAGGACATCCGGCGCGTCTGTGCTTGCATGACCATCTTTGTCCAACGCCCATCCATTAGGAAGCGGTTTCTCCATTTTGTTGTACATTTCTAGTTTTCCTCTTGTAACCACTGTGGTAGAACAGTCAAAGAAAAACGGATACGGGTCTGCCGGCATAGCTACTGCGATTGGGTTTGATCCAAGCATGGCTTTTTTGCCAAACGTAGGAACCATAATAGCCTCTGAATTGGTGCAAGCCATTCCCAGAAGTCCTTCATCGCACGCCATCTTTGCATAATATCCAGCAATACCAAAATGATTGGACTCACGGACGGTTACGATTCCAACTCCGGTTTTTTTGGCTTTTTCGATGGCTTTTTTCATTGCGTAAACGGAAATAAGCTGTCCCATTCCATTATGACCATCAATCACTGCAGATATCGGTGTTTCAAATACAACTTCAGGCTTTGCCTGCGGATGGATGGTTCCCTTTTCGATTCCCTTATGATAACGCACCATTCTCTGCATACCATGACTTTCTATTCCATAAAGGTCAGCCGTAAGAAGCACATCCTTGATCTGATTGCTTTCTTCCTCTGTAAATCCAAACGCCTTGAATACGTCTCCGCAAAAATGATTCAGTGTCTCATATGACCATTTCACATATCCCATTGTTTCGCACCTCTTTCTGGTATTGCCAGTTTTATTTATTGGTATTACCAATTTACATTTTAATTATATCACTGGTATTACCAAAACACAATAGAGGTCATATCAATTAACTCTGTAAAAATGCCCAAAATTTCTTAGGATTTTTTTTGCATTTCTTCCATATAACGTTCAATCGTATCCATATGTTCGGACATACATCGTTCCGCCTGTTCTGCATCTCCGTTGATGATTGCCTCAACAAGCCGATGATGCTGGTCATCAACCTCTCTGGCAGAATTATTCTTTTTCATAATGTAGTCTCTCGTCCCGGAAACAATATTCTCCGTAAGCTGATCCGCTGCCGCAAGGACACTGTAAATCATCGGGTTATCTGCGATCTTTGCAATCTTCTGGTGAAGTTCGCGATCCAGTTTACCCCGTATCTTTTCATCTTCTGCGGCGTCCAGCCGTGCAAGAATCATCCATAATTCTGCTGCGTTCAGCGGTGTGCACTTCCTCGCTGCAAGAATTGCTGATTCTCTTTCCAGTGCCGCACGAAACTGCTGATTCTGGCGCAGATATCCATTATTTAATTTAAAAAGTATGGATAAGGGGCCGATTAGCCAGGTATCCAGATCCTCTGTAATATAATTCCCACCTCCCGGCACTGGCTTAACTATTCCCAGCAGTTCCAGTGCTCTCAAAACTTCTCTGACTGCCGGTCTGGACACTCCCATGGTCTCCGCCATTGTCCGCTCCGCCGGAAGGGCAGCTCCCGCTTTGAGACTGCCATTCTGAATGTTCTCTATAATCTGATTTAAAATCCCATCGAAAGCCCGCTCATCCCCAATTTCTCTAAACATAATCCATTCCGTTACTGAAAACTTATAAAAAGTCATAAACCTCTATGTTTCATTCCTTCTTCAAATAATTTTTACGGATGTTTGTTAATCTGTTATTTCGTTTTAATAAAAGTTTTTCCTTTTTGATTACATTATTTGTTTTACAGTAACTTACCCCTTTCTTATTTTTCTCGTAAGAACGAGAGAGACTACGCTGTAATCTGCGTTTCTGTTTTTCTAATTTCTTTACTTTCTGAGTTCTGGATCTGAAATGAATCTGCCACCTTTTTCAGAGCAAAGAAACAGTACCATATTGGCAATATCCATAGGATTTCCGACACGATGAACCGGCTGCTGCACTGCATCTGCTCCTGTATATTCGATAAAGTCAGTATCTATCCATCCCGGAGAGATTGAATTGACTCGTACTTGTCCAATATTGCTCAGGAATAAAATCATGTGCTTTTAAATTTGTCTTTAACCATATGTCAGCAACTCTATTAATATCTGGGTTCTGCATCTTTCTGATCATAACGATTATCCTCCATCAGCTTTGATTTCTCCGTAACAACCAATCAGTTATATCGTGAATCTCGACTCCTTCATAGCTATATTTTGGATGTTTAGTTCGGGCAATCATCATTTTCGGATAACGTACGGAGCTTCTGATCAAATGAAGCCATGGCACATCACCTCCAGCTTTTCCTTAAAAACATTCTAACTTCTTTGTATCTTTTCTCAAATTTACCACTCTTCACATTTAATATCACTTATCTGTTCGATTGGAATGACCGTTTGATCCGTCATGATTATAGCACGCTCGTATTCGTCTACCTTTTTTACAACACCAGAGCACATAACATAGGATCCACCGGTTTTTTTTGCATCGGGAATAAAATAAGTTATCGATACATTCTGTTCTATACCGATATTATTTCTGATTATGTTGATTTTTTCGTTCAGCTGAGCAATCACTTCCTCGCTCAGTTCCAATCTTTCATCGGTTAATCTTGCTGTTTCCTTTATCGCAGCATCATGTCCGGTCAAAGCTGCAAAAGGAGCAAATTGCGCTGCTCGATCCTGAAGTGGCATTTGCGGATGATTCTTAGAGACCGGATGCGGTAAATTGATGATATCGTCATAAGAATTATTTTTCATCCTCTTTCAACTCCTTTACGCCTTATGACCGCCAATCTGTTCATTTCTGTCCCTGGCGGTTGCACCTTCCTGAAGATTCATCCCCTTCAGTACAGCATTTTTTCCAAATTTCTTTTTGATACTGAGCATCGCTTCCTGCATACGTTTTTCACGATTCAGTGCAGCCTCTTCCTCTTCCTGCTTTTTCCTTTGCGCCTCATAATCCGTAAAAAGATCCAGCTGTTCATACACTTCTTCTTTCTTCACAGAACTTTCATCCACAAGCCTGTTCGCTGTGATATTGATTCTTCTGATAAGCAGGTTTCTGTCAACAATCCTGTCATATAACTCTATTACTGCATCAGTTATCATCTTGGTTGAGGAAGTCTGCCGTTTCAGATTGGTCGTTCCATGTGCATGTTTCGGAATTCTTCTTCCATAGCGGTCAATGGTAACCTCTCCATGATACTGCTTTCTCCTGTCGGCATTGTTCAGATTCTCAATATCATAACCAACTGTCAACACGATCTGGTCCGTTACAAGCTTCTTATCCACCAAATCCAAAACCATCTGATCCGTCATCTCTTTTACGACCAGTTTTGCTTTTTCAAAATCATAAGGACAATGAAGTACTTGTCCGGCGCAAACACTGTTCATTTCCGGTTTGTAGGCCTTAACCATTTCCATGGTACAGGGTTCATACCCCCAGGCATGATCGATCAACAGCTCTGCATTAACGCCAAACAGTTTATATAGCAGATCTTCGTTGTATAACTCATTCTCTTTTCCGATGGAACATCTTGCAATATCACCCATTGTATAAAGCCCGTATTCTTCCAGCTTCTTTGCATATCCCTTCCCTACTCTCCAGAAATCCGTAAGTGGTCTGTGACTCCAGAGTTTCCTTCGGTATGACATTTCATCCAATTCCGCAATTCGTACACCATCTTTATCTGCTTTAATATGCTTCGCCACAATATCCATCGCAATCTTGCACAAATACATATTTGTTCCGATTCCTGCAGTTGCCGTTATACCTGTCGTTTTCAGCACATCCTGTATCATGGCCATTGCAAGTTCTCTTGCTGTCATATTATAAGTATGCAGATAATCCGTTACATCAATAAATACTTCGTCAATCGAATACGGGAAAATATCTTCCGGCGCAATATATTTCAGATAAATGCTGTAAATTCTGGTGCTGTATTCCAGATAGAGAGCCATCCGGGGAGGAGCAACAATATAATCAATCTCCAGTGCAGGATTACTATTTAATTCTGCACTGTCATCAGAGGAACCAATAAATGTTCTGTTCGGTGCTTTCCACCTGCGGGCACTGTTGGCTTCTTTTACTTTTTGAACAACCTCAAATAAACGAGCCCTTCCGGGGATCCCATAACACTTTAAGGCTGGAGATACCGCAAGACAGATCGTTTTCTCTGTTCTGCTTTTATCTGCAACCACAAGATTGGTCGTCAAAGGATCCCGATTTCGTTCTTTACATTCCACAGACGCATAGAATGACTTAAGATCGATTGCAATATAGGTTCTTTCCTTTTCCATCATTCTACACCTCCTGGTTCTCCTGTGTTTCGTTTCTAATTCTTTATTCTGACCGGAAATCTTTCTCATCATAACAATCCGCTCAAGTATTTCCTGCCTGAATTTTTCTACGTCATTCGTACGCTTGCGCACGCCTGCTGCCGCAGCATGTCCACCTCCGCAAAATGCCTGCAAAAGTTCATTTACATTAATCCATTTTCCATCAGATCGGAAGGAACACCGCCAGCGGTTTTCTTCTTCCTCATACATGGTAAAACCTAGCTGAAAATACAGGGATTGTGACTGTTTGTCCTTTTGGCAACTGTTTTTTTACTGTTCCTGGTGGCACCCTATATATTTTACCACCCCTTAAACACTGATACTTGGTAGGCTGCCACATTTTCCGGATTCTCCAACGCTTTTCTCCGCCATGCATTTGGTGAAATTCCCGTTATTTTCTTAAAATTACGCATAAATGTAGATATCACCGGGTATCCTACAGAATTAGACACTTTTTCTATGGAACATTTTTCTTTTGCGAGCATTTCACAGGCCTTCTTAATCCGAACCAGATTTAGATATTCTGATGGTGTAATATTAGCAGACTCTATAAAGATCCTCCGCATATGTGTCTCACTCAGATTACATGCCCTTGCAAAATCCTTTCCCCCGATGTCCTCCATATAATGTAATTCTATATAACTTATAATTTTACGTGTATAATCTGAAGTTTCCCGGGAATTATTCTGAAACTTTATGTTTTCATTATCTAAACGATCAAAAAACAGCACAAGATTAAACGCAAGCGTTGAAACAGTATATCTATAATTTGCTTGTCTCAGCTGTATTTCTTCTATTATCATCTGCATAAGTGCCGCAGCCTTCGTACTTCCAGCATTCTCCAAAACACTTATTTTCTTCGATAGATTCTGTTCAACATAAATATATTTTTCTGGAACATTTACAAAACCTCTTTTTAAAATTTCTTCCACATCCACAAATAAATATTCCCATTTTTTACCACTTAATGCCATAACAGGAAGATCCTGAGAAATTTCATAATAACGGTATTCTGCCTTTTGCATTCTTCTTTCATTTCCTACCTTCCCAAAGCTTCAACAAATGAACTTGCCGCTCTTATTACTTTTTTGTTCAGAGAATAATAATGCCACTTGCCTTCCTTACGGTCATTTACAATCCCACAGTTAACCAATATTTTCATGTGATGTGATAAAGTAGGCTGCGTGATATTGAATTTATCCAGAATCTTACATCCGCATTTTTCTCCGTCTGACAGCATCTGAACAATCTCCAGTCTATTTGTATCTGATAATGCTTTACATATTAGTATCATATCCTTTGCTTCCATTTTCGCCGCCTCACATAGATAATCATCTATACATCAAATTACCATACGCATAGATGCTTGTCAATGTCCTGAAAAGCACAAAATCATAATAAAACTATCTCCATGACTTCCGATTTAATTTATCTATATCCAATGTCAAAACTCTAAACTATCTGCGTCCAAAAGGAAATACTTCATTCCCATGATGACAAATCCCTCATCATTTCTCCAAGGCTTTTTGCTGCCATTTACAATAACAACCTTCTTGAAAGAGTCCGGGATATTACGCAGAGAATTGAACTCCTGAGTCTGCTTTTCTTCTGAAGTCATGTCATAAGCAACCTGGATGTAGTATCTCTGATTGCCTTGGTTAACTACAAAATCAACTTCCAGCTGCTTACGTACACGCTTGCCCTCTTTATCTTTATCAAAGATCTGCACAACACCCACATCAACATTGTAGCCACGAATCAGTAGCTCGTTATAAACAATGTTCTCCATGATATGAGTAGGCTCCTGTTGCCTGAAATTCAAACGGGCATTTCTCAGACCCAGATCGGTAAAGTAGTATTTCATATTTGCACCGATATACTTTCTGCCCTTAATATCGTATCGGCTTGCTTTAGAAATCAAAAACGCATCTGCCAAATAGTCGATATGATTGGAAATCGTTTTGTTTGTATAACTCATCTGACGCTCACTGGCAAAGGTATTAGCAATCTTTGAAGGGTTGGTCGGTGCACCGATTGCAGATGCAAGCACATCAACCAGAATGCCAATTTCATCCACATTTTGGATCTTGTTTCTTTCAATTACGTCCTTCAGATAAACATTTGCAAAGATATTTTTCAGGTAATCTGCCTTCTGTCGTTCGCTCTGTAAACCTACGACCTGCGGCAATCCGCCATAGGTCATGTAGTCATCCCATGCATCGTCGTAATCACCTTTATAGACAGAATAAAACTCTGCAAAAGAGAGGGGATAGATTCTGATCTCATCACCTCTGCCACGAAACTCGGTCACAATGTCGCTGGACAAGAACTTAGAATTGCTTCCGGTGACATACACATCAATGTTGCTCATGCGGAGCAGGCTATTCAGCACTTCCTCAAATCGTGGCATGAACTGTACTTCATCCAGAAGAAGATAATACTTATCATCATCCTTCATGGCATCTTTGATGTACTTAAAGCACACCTTGGGATCTCTTAATTCCTCATTCTCAATACCATCCAAGGCAATCTCAATAATATGATCGGCAGCAACACCATTCTCCTGTAAATATCTCTTGAAAATATTAAACAACAAAAAAGATTTGCCGCATCTACGAATACCGGTAATCACCTTTATCATTCCATTATCTTTTCGCATGGTCAACTGCTGTAGATAAGCATCTCTTTTAATTTCTATCATTATATTCCTCAATTCCGTGCTTTTACACACTTTTTAGTAATAATATTCTATCATAGAACGATCTGAGCTTCAATATCTATTCCCATCTTATGTGTATCCGCACATTTTTATGTAATATAGATAAATATCTTTTTATTTTTTTGATTGCAGTGTCAAAATCGACTACTAAATCATTTGTTTTGTCATACCACCGTCAATACAAATGTTTTCACCTATGATAAAGCCTGCTTTTTCAGAGCAAAGGAACAATACCATATTGGCAATATCCATAGGATTTCCGACACGATGAACCGGCTGCTGCAGTGTAATTTTCTGTTTGCGGCTGACTCATACGGTCACGGGAAGATGAAATATTAACAATGGCAGCTCCTTCAGAGAAATATGGCTGAAATAGTTTTGCCAGATAAAATGGTGCCGTAACCGATACAAATACTCTGCTGTTTCCAAATTTACATTTTCCCGTTTAAAATGCTGGACTACATCACCAATATGAAATCTACATTCTTCCATTAGCTTCCTATCCTCCGATCTCTTACTTCCACGCTTTCCAGATATCCGGCTGATATCCAAGAGTGGATTGTTTTCCATTACGAACCACCGGTGTTTTAATCACCTGCGGGTTTTCCAGTACCTTCTCAAGTTTATCTTCCTCTGCAATGTACTTAATAAGCGCAAGCAGATCCTTATCCTTGCCCTCCCAGTTGATCATATTTTCCAGTCCACCATTTACCTGGGCAACCGAATTGAATTCGCCCTTGCTCATGCCCTTTTCTTTCATATCAATAAACTGAAACTTAATCCCACGTTCTTTAAAGAAACGTTCTGCTTTCTTTGTATCATTGCACTTCTTTGTTCCAAAAATCTGTATATTCAAATTAATTCTCCTTGTCCATCGCCATATGTATCATTTTGTAAAGCGGACATTCCAGGTCCGCATTCAGTTATATTATCTTTCCAGACAAATGATCAATTTCATGCTGGCAGATCTGAGCCGTCCATCCGGACAGCTTCTGCCGCTGTTTTTTCCAGTTGAAATCATAATACTCTACTTCTATTTCCTGGTACCGGGTCGTCTTACGAACACCATCCAAGGATAAACAGCCTTCTTCTGTATCATACATGTCACGCTTTGAAACGATCACCGGATTGAACATCACAACATCTATGAAGCCCATATTTACAATGATGATATTCTTCTTTACACCAATCATGTTTGCCGCCATACCCACACAACGCTCCCGGTTCGCCTGCAGCGTATCCTGCAGGTCTTTTCCAACTTGGATATCTGCTTTCGTGGCCAGTTCGGATGGTTGGCCTAAAAAGAAAACGTCTCTTACAATTTGCTTTACCATTTACTTTCTCCCTGTAGCTTTCATTCTGCTTTTTCCAATTTATTATTTACATCGAGACAAACTTTGTCTCCTTCATTGATATTACGCTCATAGAGCTCGGCATCCTCTGCTTTTACTGTCACTTCTTTTCCAGAAGAATCCACAAGAGTCACTAGTGCCATGACTGGTGCATCATCCAGTCGTTCTTCGCAACCAAAATCCAGGTCTTCATCGATTCGTTTTACTGTATACATCATACTTTAATTCCTCTTGAAATAATATTAAGAATCAGTATTCTACATACCTTTTCCGACTTTCCACCACTTCATCTTCCGTTACAGCCATCCTTACATTGCCATCGTTATAAAATCCATATAAAATAGACAAGAGGTACAGTTTAAACCTCTTGTTCATTATTATACCTTACATGTAATAAATTGTCATAAATAACTTTCCGTATTTTGTTGCTTTCCTTGTTTCTTCCCCTCAGCCAAAGCAAATAGCCGAGACCCTAATCAGCCTCAGCTATTCTAAACTATATCATTCAGTTTCAAAAATCAAACTCATCCGGATCCAGTCCTGCATCTTCCAAAACTTCTCTTCTTTCATCCGGATCCATAAATTCCAACTCATCATAATCCAGCCCTGCATCCGCAAAAGTATCGATCTCATCGTCGTCATCAAAGATACTTTTTTCATCATCCTTCATCATTTCGTCCATGAACTGAAACTGTGCAGCACGTTCCCAACTATCCAATTTCCCGTCTCTGTTAAAATCAAACATCTTATCAAAGCCAAACATGATTTTTCCTCCCTTAATCTTCCATAAACTCGAAATACTCTTGCTCACTGGCAAATAAAATGTATTTGCCTTCTACATATCCCATATATCCGTTGCTTGTGTCATAACCTTTCATTTGCCAGTCCTCCTTGGATTTTTCTTCTTTTTTGATGTTATCATCTTACAATAAATGGCTGTACAAAAATCCCGACAACCAACCGGCTAAACTTCCTTGAGCATTCTTTGATATAAACCCTAAAATGATAATTTTACAAAGTCTATTACTTGTTGTTAGTTCATAATTTATGTATAATAAAATTCATATAAGAAATACACGCTCAGCATGCAGCCTGGAACATAGATGCTCTGCATGTTTGGCGATATACGGGGAGGAAATTCTCATGGGTAAACAATCCACCAGGGAAAACAAAACAATTTACCAGCTTTACCGAGAAGCGGCAGGACTTACAAGAGCCGAGGCCAGTGAAAAAATGGATGCTGTCTCTGATTCAAAAATTGAAAAATTTGAATATGAAACACAAGAACCTACGCCTTATGATATCCTCCAGATGGCAGATGCCTATAAAAGACCAGATCTTTGCAATTATTATTGCTCTCACAAATGCGAAATCGGCCATCGTTATGTTCCAGAAGTAGAAGTGACCGATCTGTCAAATATCATTTTGGAGACAATTGCCAGTCTGAATGAAATCAATCCTCTTACCGGTCGTCTGATCCAGATTGCCCGTGACGGTAAGATCAGCGATGATGAAATGAAAGATTTTGCTTATATCAGTAAAAAACTTGATGAAATTTCTTTAGCCATAGACTCTTTGAATCTTTGGGTAGATAAGACAGCCGGAGAACAGGGGCTTAATCTTGAGCTCTTAAATGCCGAGAAAGAAAAATTAAAATAAGCCATAAATCGACGAAAGGCAATGAACCATTTCTGACTCATTGCCTTTTCCTTTACATACTCTGTAATTGATTGACGATACTTTCTGTTCTTCGAATTGCTTCTTCTACCTGTCTTTTTGCATTATTGATTCGATCCTGGACCACCCAGTCCACAACAAAACCATCAAAGAAATAATCCGCAAAAGAAAGAAAATCTCCAGTATCGATATTCAAGTTACATACCATATTTACATCATTTAATTCCCTGCTGAAATTACGAAGATCATACTTTGCCTGTTCCATATTCCGTTTGGCCTGATCCATTTTAGAATGTTTTAACATCGTAGTGAAAAAGCCGCCGCCAAACATATCTACCAGGCCCCAGTTCTTTGCACTGTTTAAATTTTCTTTTGCTGCCTGAAGACTGTTCAAAGCTCTGCGCCCAGCTTCAATTGCTTCTCTCTTTTCTTTTTCAATATCATATCCCATTGGTTTTCTCCTCCTGATCCATTATGAATGTGACGTCACCAAAGCTATAATGCCACCAATGATCAATAATGGAAAAGCAATGTACATCAGTCCACCTACAACCATACCAATCAATATCACCGGGAAGAAAATAACTGTGCAAAGTAGTTTCATAATTCCCCAGGATGCTCTTAACCCAAAAACAAAAAATTTTCCGACAAACCAAATTATACAAATTGTAAATAATAACGATAACATTTTTTTCTCCTTCTGAAACTCATTTTAATATGTGTCTTTCATTTTTTCTGTTCTTTTTCTGCTGAATATTCAGATGCGTTCTTTATACCAAGCTTATTACTGAATGCCGAATTTTTCTCCATCTTTTCTATTATCCGGATTAATCGAATTCTCTGTGCCGCTTCCATCTGATCACCCCATTTATATTCTGCTTTTTTGTTGATATTGTCACTATAACAAATTTCTTTTTCATAATACACATCCACCATGAGGAATTGCATCTTTATATTTCTCGAAATTTGAGAATTCTGTCTTTATATTCCTCTGCATGAATTGTTCCTGAAGATGAATTGATTAAAGTCATATTGGAAAATGATGAACTGAAAAATCCAGCAATACATTTGGAAAATAAGCGTAAAATACATTCTCTTGTAACCATCAAAACGCCGGTATAGGATTATAAAAATCCTGTATCGGCGTTATTAACTGCTTTATTGATTGTGATCATTTTATTTTCTTTATTCAGATGAACTGCTTATCAGCAATGCAAATATTATTTTGTTATGTCCCCATGGAATTCTAAAAATGATTTGTAAATCATCCCCAAGTCGGGAACGATTTGTATCTGTACAGTTATTCTGATACTTTATCAAAGAAAGCGATCATATAGAGCGGTAATGTGATTATTCCCTCTTCGCTGGTTCCTACATTCCCATCTATGAACTTATATCCATATAACGTACGGAGCTTCTGATTAAATGAAGCCGTTACTTGTCACCTCAATTTCTTATTTCCACGCCTTCCAGATATCCGGCTGATATCCAAGAGTGGATTATTTTCCATTACGGACCACCGGTGTCCTAATCACCTGCGGGTTTTCCAGTACCTTCTCAAGTTTATCTTCCTCTGCAATGTACTTAATGAGCGCAAGTAAATCCTTATCCTTGCCCTCCCAGTTGATCATATTTTCCAGTCCACCATTTGCCTGGGCAACCGAATTGAATTCACCCTTGCTCATGCCCTTTTCTTTCATATCAATAAACTGAAACTTGATCCCACGTTCCTTAAAGAAACGTTCTGCTTTCTTTGTATCATTGCACTTCTTTGTTCCAAAAATCTGTATATTCAAATTAATTCTCCTTGTCCATCGCCATAC